>CAXTXZ010000012.1:13159-20336 GCA_964248015.1 uncultured Rhodopila sp.
CGCCATGGCGAGCGCCGAACGGTCGGTTCCCATTTCGATTTGCATCTGACGCATGCCGACAACCAACAGCAGCGGAGAACCAAAGGAAATCGAAAGGATTACCAGCGTCGACAACGCTGCGTGCCAGGAACGCGGTCCTTCAATACTGTCAACAGCGGATCGTTGCATACTAGTTTCCTTCTGCCGCCACTTTAGCCGGTCGTTTGCTTGTATCCAACTGCGATCTATAAGGTTGCATCGAATGGAGACCGCCATGAACGAAGCCCCCGGGAACGTTGCAGCCGCAGGAACCAATGGGATCCCCCCCGCCAGCGGCCCTTTGAAAGGCCTAAGGGTATTTGATCTGACCCGCGTCCTTGCGGGGCCAACCTGTGCGCAGATGCTGGCCGATCTTGGGGCGGACGTGATCAAGATTGAGCGGCCGGGTTCCGGTGACGACACCCGCGGCTTCGCCCCGCCGGTCATGCCGGGCACGCAGGAAAGCGCTTATTTCGTTGGAGTGAACCGCAACAAGCAATCGGTCACATTGGATATTGGCCAGCCTGAAGGTCAGAAGATCGCGCTGAAGCTCATCGCCGGCTGCGATATCCTGGTCGAAAACTTCAAGGTCGGCGCGCTGGCGAAATATGGCCTGGGCTATGAGCAGCTTCACGCACGCTTCCCGCGTCTGGTCTATTGCTCGATCACCGGCTTTGGCCAGACCGGCCCCTACGCGCCACGACCGGGTTACGACAGCCTGATCCAGGCCATGGGCGGCGTCATGAGCCTGACCGGCGAGCCGGAGGGCCTGCCGCAGAAAGTCGGCGTTCCCGTGGCTGACCTGTTCGCCGGATTGTATGGCTGCATCGGCATCCTGGCCGCGCTGCGCCACCGCGACCTGACGGGCCAGGGCCAGCAGATCGACATCGGCATGCTCGACACCCACGTCGCCTGGCTGGCGAACCAGGGCATGAACTACCTGGCGACTGGGGAAAACCCCGTCCGCCTCGGCAACCAGCATCCGAACATCGTGCCCTATCAGGTGTTCCCGACCGCCGACGGCCACATGGTGCTGTCCATTGGCAACGATCCGACATTCAAACGCTTCTGCGAGGCGTTCAAGCTGACCCACCTGCTGGAAGACCCGCGTTTCGCCACCAACGCCGCCCGCGTCGGCAACCGCCAGTTCGTGACCGACACGCTGACCCCCATCATGCGGCAGCAGCCGACGCAGTGGTGGATCGAGCGGCTGGAGACCCTCAAGATTGGCTGCGGCCCGATCAACAAGCTGTCGCAGGTGTTCGAGGACCCGCACGTCGTCGCACGCGACATGGTGCTTGAGATGGCCCACGGCTCAGGCCAGACGGTGAAGATGGTCGCCAATCCCGTGAAGCTGTCGGAGACGCCGGCGGATTACCGTCTGCCGCCGCCGCTCTTGGGCGAGCACACGGACACCGTTTTGATCGAACGGCTTGGCCTAGATGACGCGGCACTTAACGCCTTGCGCAGCAAGAACATTATTTGATGGCCCGCTCAGCGCCAGCGCTCCCTGGAGAAGAACCTCCATCGTCATGTGGCTGCGCTAGGCAGGCAGTGATATTTTCGGAAGCACGATGCGGAAGTCGCCAACCTGATACGCGCTAATATGGCAGCCCGCATCCTCATCGTTGACTATGACGATCTGGTTTGCGAAACGGTGATCAGGCAACTCGAGGCTGAAGGGTCTGCGACGTTGGTGTTGGGGCCAGCGAACTTGAAGCAGTCGCCATGATTGAAGCGGGAAAGACTGTGGGCGCGATGGCCAGCGATGTCTCCATGCCTGGCATCCATGGCGTGACCACCATCCGGAAGCTACGCTCGCTGCCCGAGGCCGCCCTGCTTCCTGTGACCGGCCATGTCCGCGAGCGTGCCGTATTATCCTCCGAGAACGCCTTCTTTGGTGCAAGTCTGCGGCCCATGTCCCGATGGCGCAAATTGAGGCCAGCCTGGCTGGCGTGGCGCGTTCGGGCAGGCTCCTTTCATACTAAAGCCATCATGGTCTAATCCGGATCACGTCCCCGGAAGGCCGCATATCCGCTGCCAAATGCGGCGTCCCGCTTCTGGAAGGCGTGCTTCACGCCATGCTCCCGCATCGTCGCCTTGAACGCCATTGCCTTGGGCGCAAGGTGTCCCCGCGCGTCAATCTCGGCGCCAATGCGTTGCAGGGTGCGTGCGCCCATCAACTCCAGGCCCAGGTTGACCAGGCGCTTGTTGGCCGAGAGCAGGTGCGGGTCGACCAGTCCCATGCGGTTCGCCAGTCGCATGACCTCGGTTTCAAGCTGATCCGCTGGGTAGGATTTCAACGCCAGGCCAACTTCCGCGGCATCCAGGCCAGTCAGGGAGTCGCCAGTCAGCAGCAGCCGCTTGGCCCACTGCGGGCCGCAGTGATACAGCCACGTGCTGCCAGGTGGCGTGCCAAGGTCGCGCACCGGCGGAAAGCCAATGCGCGCGTCATCGGCGACGATGATCATGTCGCAGAACCAGGCCAACTCCGTGCCGATCCCAATGCACGTCCCATGCACCTGGGCGATCACCGGTTTGTGCATGTCGAACAACTCGACCCGCAGCTTTTGGCCCTGCTCCAACCGCCAGACGTCGTCGTCGATTTCAACCCGGCCGCGATAGTCAGCGCCGCGGCCCGAGGAAAATTCGTTGAGGTCCGCGCCAGCGCAGAAATGCGGACCCGCGCCCCGCAGCACAACGCAATGGACAGGATTGAATTCATCGGCTTCCCGCAGGGCCGCGTTCAGTTCGCGCAGCAGCCTGGCACTCAGCGCATTGCGCCGCTCCGGCCGGTTCAGCGTGACAATGGCGGTGGTGCCTTTGACCTCGTAGATGATGTGTTCGAATTGCATCGTGTCCATCCCTGGTTCAAGGCTTGATCAGAACCATGGACCGCGCCAGAGGCAAGGGTGCATCCTGTGGATCTGCAATGATGCTGCACGATGTGACGCGCCAGATCAGCGAGATTGCCTCTCGTAGAACAGGCAAGGAGAAAATATGGCAGACATCCTGATTGCGGGCGCTGGCTTGGGCGGATTGACAGCCGCCTTGGCTCTCATGCAGCGAGGCCACCGCGTCCGCGTTTTCGAGCAGGCCGCCGAACTAAGGGAGGTCGGCGCTGGCGTGCAACTCGGCGCCAACGGAACTCGCATCCTGATCGCGCTTGGGCTGGAGGCCGCGATGCGCCGGGTTGTTTGTGCAGCGGCTGGCAAGGAAATCCGTCTCGGCTCCACCGGTCAAAGCTGGCAAACCTTCGATTTAGGCCAATCTTCGGTAGAGCGTTTTGGAGCGCCCTACTGGATGGTGCATCGAGGCGACTTTCACGCTGTGCTGCTGGAGGCCGTGCGGAACGCCCTGCCAAGTTGCATCCAAACGGGCCATGGCTGCACCGGCTTCGAGCAGGGTGCCGACAGTGTTACCTTGCACCTCTCGAATGGAGCGCACGCCACCGGCGATTTGCTGATTGGCGCCGATGGTGTTCATTCCCGTATCCGCCAGCAGATGGCTGGCCAGGGGACGGCTCATTTCACTGGCCTCATGGCATGGCGCGGCCTCGTGCCAATGGACCGCCTGCCGCCCCGCCAACGCACGCTCGTCGGCGCCAACTGGCTTGGTGTCGGCGGCCATGTCGTGACGTATCCGCTACGCCGCGGCGAACTCCTGAACTTTGTCGGCGTTGTCGAACGCGACGACTGGCGCAGCGAGTCCTGGAACGAGCCGGGCACGCGCGAGGAATGCCTGCGCGACCTTGGCAACTGGCACGAGGACGTCAAGACCATCATTCGCAACATCGCCACTCCCTTCAAGTGGGCGCTGCTTGGCCGGGAGCCGCTGGACCGCTTCACGCAGGGGCGTGTTTGCATTATGGGCGATGCCGCGCATCCAACCCTGCCCTTTCTGGCGCAAGGCGCCAACATGGCGCTGGAGGACGCCATGATCATCGCCCGCTGCCTGGAAGTATCTGACGCTCCTGAAGCCTTGCGCCGCTATGAAGCCGCCCGCCTTACCCGCACCGCGGCCATCGTCCGTGGCTCTTCCGACAATACCAAGCGCTTCCATAATCCAGCGCTTGGCTATCCGGAAAGCGCCGCCGCTTACGTCGAGCGGGAATTTCAGCCGGCGAAGGTCAGGCAGCGCTACGATTGGTTATATGAATACGATGCTTTAACCATAGGGGTCTAAAGACGGAGGCGGCGTTGGCACTCCTAAACATTGGAGAAATCGCCGCCCATGTCATACCGGCGGTCCGAAGGACTGACCGGTATGCGCGTAGGGTTGGCGTGGCGGCTACGCGCCAAATCAATAAGATGCCAGCGGCCGTTGACCGGTTTACCGGCCAACAACAAGGGCCGTTGGTATCAGTGAAGGGGAAACCGCGGGGCCACGCGGCATGCTGCACAGCTTTCGGCATAGCCATGCAGCATGCTTCTTGCCTATCCCTAGCAGGTTTTGAACTTTGGGGCAGATGAAGCCCTGTGTTGCCGACAGCCCAACCTTGCGACCCGCCGGAACGCCATTCAGCGTGGCTTGGCCGACATGACGGTCGCAAGCATCGCGATCATCAACGACCTGATCGCGGCAATCAGGAACATCAAGCGTTAATCCCCATGGGCATCCAGGTCGTAAGTCTTTTTTACCCGTACACCCTGATGGCAACTGATGCAAATGCGAATCGGTGTAATGCGTCCCAGCCAATGTGTTGCGCACAAGCAATGCAACCCAAATCACCGCTTTGCCAGGAAGCGCGCGAAGGCTGCCAGTGTCGCATCGGACACATGGTGCTCGATGCCCTCGGCGTCCGATTCTGCTGCCTCAAACGGAACGCCGACCGCAAGCAGCAAATCAACGACAACACGGTGACGCGCCCGGACACGCGCGGCAAGGCTTTCACCCGTCTCGGTCAGGAACACACCGCGATACGGCTTGGCCACCGCCAATCCCTCTCGCTTCAACCGCCCAATTGCCTTTATTGCCGTCGCATGCGCCACGCCGAGTCTGCGCGCGATGTCGGTCGGCCGCGCCTCCCTGGCATTGGTCAGCAGGTCGGAGATGAGTTCGACGTAATCCTCCAGCAGCGCCGCCGACTGGGCGGAACGCGCCTTGCCGAAGCGGCTGGCCTGCGTCGGCTCCTCCGGCAGCGCCGGGGTTGAACGGTTTGGGCTATCCACCATAAGAACTGACATCACGCGGTTGCCGACGTCAGGTCTGCCTAATTCGCCAGAATTTGCAACAGCAGGATCGCGTTCAGGCTGAGCACAGCCACCGTCGCGGCCCCTGCCAGGGCTTGAGCACGCCAGCCAATGGCAAAGCCGGCCATCACGACAGGCCTACGGATTAGCACCAGAAGCGCGACCATCGGCACCGGCAACACCAGGCTCAGCACCACCTGACTGACAACCAGCGCGTCGGTGGGCTGCACGCCCATGGCCACCACAATGGCTGCGGGGATCATCGTCACCGCCCGCCGCACCCACAACGGGATACGGAAGCCAACGAAGTCTTGCATGATAGTCTGGCCCGCCATTGTCCCGACAACGGAGCTAGACAATCCGGACGCTAGCAGAGAGGTCATGAAGGCGCCGGCCGCGACAACGCCCATCAACGGCAACAGCGTGTGATAGGCGGTCTTGATTTCGCCGACATCCGAATGTCCTTGGTGGAACATCGTGGCCGCCATAACCACCATCGCCATGTTGACCATTCCGGCCACGGACAGCGCCAGCAGCACTTCAATGTTGGAATAACGAATCAACTGCTTGCGTTCGCCATCCGAGCGAGCCTGAACCCGGTTGGTCATCATCGCCGAGTGCAGATAGATCGCATGCGGCATGACCGTCGCGCCAATGATGCCCGTGGCCAGTGTCAGGCTGTCTGCTCCGGACAGTTGGGGCACCACAGTGTGATAAAGCACCTGCCCCCAGTCAGGCGGCGCGATGAACAGTTCGATCAGGTAGGACAGGCTGATCACGCCGATGAAGCCGGCGATCACCAGTTCAATAGGCCGGAAGCCGCGGGACTGCACGCTGAGCAGCGCCCAGGTGATGGCGAAGGTAATCAGCAGGCCCGTTAGCAAAGATAGGTGAAACAGGATGCTGATGCCGATGGCGGCGCCAATGCTTTCCGCCAGATCGGTGGCCATCGCCGCGATCTCGCTGACCAGCCACATGCAGATGATCAAAGGCCGCGGGAAGTGCATCCGGCACAACGTGGCCAAACTGTGGCCGGTCACGATGCCCAAACGAGCCGACAGGGCCTGGAACAGCATGGCGACGACATTGGCCAGCAACACCACCCAGAGCAGCATGTAACCATGCCTTGCCCCGGCCTGGATGTTGGTGGCGAAGTTGCCGGGGTCCATGTAGGCGATCGACGCCAGCACCGCCGGCCCGAAGAATGGCAGCATCGACCGGATGCCGCGCCCGCCGCCACCAAGGCTGGCCTGGCCCGCAAGGGCGGTGCGATCCGATAGAGTGGGTCGAGAAACCGCGAGGTTCATTGCCAGCGTCCCGCAACCAACCTTGAAGCGTCCGTCATGCAATAGGCTCCCACCATAAAATGTAGCCAGTGCTACATTCCTCTTCAAGCAGGTGGGCCATGCCGCTACGAAATCAACCTGCGCCGCCTCCTGCGCACCTATAGGCCAGGGAGGCTTCCCCCGCTCTTGAAGTGTGTTAAACGCGGCGCGCCATGCGTCATTTTCTCGACTTTGAAAAATCCATCGCCGAATTGGAAGGCAAGATTGAAGAGCTTCGGCGGATGTCCGAGCCGGACGGCATCAACATTGCGGACGAGGTTTCCCGTCTCACGGCGGTTGCCGATAAACAGCTTCGCGTCACGTACGGCAAGCTGACAGCCTGGCAGAAAACGCAGGTTGCCCGTCATCCCGACCGGCCGAAAGCCCAGGATTACATCGATGGGCTGATCACCGATTTCACGCCGCTCGCGGGCGATCGCGAACGCGATCGTGTCGCGCAACCGTGGGTCGCGGGCGATGATCGTCTCCGGGTCGCCGGTGATCGACCGGTTCGCCTTCGCGCCGGGCGTGCGGACGGTCCGGCTGCCGCCGGTCACCAAGTTCCCCGACGGCAACTACGCCAGCCTGGACGCGTCGATCCCCCTGGCGATCACCGTCGCGCAGCGCTCGGCGGTGATCGCC
>CAXTXZ010000012.1:20346-21769 GCA_964248015.1 uncultured Rhodopila sp.
ATCCCGACCGGCCTAAAGCCCAGGATTACATCGATGGGCTTATCACCGATTTCACGCCGCTCGCGGGCTATCGCGCCTTCGCCGACGATGCCGCCGTTCTGGGCGGCATGGGCCGCTTTCACGGCCGCCCCGTCATGGTGCTGGGCACCGAGAAAGGCACCGACACTGATTCCCGCGTCAGGCACAACTTCGGGATGGCCCGCCCCGAGGGCTACCGCAAGGCTCGGCGTCTGGTGGAACTCGCTGGCCGCTTCAGCTTGCCGATCCTCAGCTTTATTGATACCGCCGGCGCCTTTCCAGGCATTGATGCCGAGGCCCGCGGTCAGGCTGAAGCCATTGCCCGCTCGATAGAAGCCTTCCTGGAAGCGCCCGTGCCGATCGTCGCGCCGATCATTGGCGCAGGCGGGTCAGGGGGCGCCATCGCGTTGGCGGCCGGCGCGCGCGTGGTGATGCTGGAACATGCGGTTTATTCCGTGATCTCGCCGGAGGGCTGCGCCTCCATCCTATGGCGTGACGCCGGCCAGGCCAACCATGCGGCCGAAGCGCTGCGCCTGACCGCCGAGGACTTGATGCGCCTGAAGCTGGTTGATCAAGTGGTGCCTGAACCACTCGGCGGCGCTCAGCGCGACAAGTTCGCAACGCTGCAGACGGTGGGGCAAGCCGTCCAAGCGTCTCTGACGGAGCTTGCCGTACTGGGGGGCGCCGGGTTGAGGGCGAAGCGGCGTGAAAAGTTTCTGGCAATGGGATGTGAAACAATCGTTTGACGCGGCGTCAAAGGTGCTCATGGTCGCCTTGTTCGGTGTGGCACGATTGGCCTCCCTAGTACTACAGCCGGGTTTTACGCTTGTATCCCTGTGTTCGCTGATACCAGTGCACCCGTCGGGCGCGCTGCTGATGGCGTCGTCGCCAGGTTGACCAGTGCAGCGCGTTGGCGGGTTCGGGCGCGCTTTGAGCGAACCTGAGCCAAAGCAGCCGGCGGACCTCTGGCACCGTCATCGGCAGCAGGTCCGTAGCGAGATCTGCCGGGTCCTGACCCCCCGATGGCGCCCTTGCGGACGGCGCTGAGACAAGCCAGGGCGAACATCGCCAAGGTGATGTGTCGGTGCCAGCCGACCCACGAGCGCACTTCGTATTGGTCGAGGCCGACCTCGCCCTTGGCCTGCTCGAACAGGCGGCAACAGCGCCCAGTCGTGGAAGCGGGGCCCCTTGGTGCCATTGCCCGCGCTCAGCCGCTGCCAGGCCTCTGCCGGCAGACCCTCAATGCGCGCGCTGACGGAGCGCAAGCCAAGCCGCTGGGCGGAGGTGACAGTCAGCACGTAACCGCGCCGGTGCCGCTCCGCCCAGCGGCGGATCGCTCGGTCGGCGCCATTGGACTTGCTTCGGAAAAGTGGAGAGCTCCTAGTCAGGAAAGAGGACATCCATG
>CAXTXZ010000013.1:0-13855 GCA_964248015.1 uncultured Rhodopila sp.
GATCGCCACCCTGGCAACCCGCGGTCGCCGCCTTCGGTCGGGAATCGTGCTTTTGACCCTGGCTGCGGCGACGTCCCTTGCCCTGGGTCAAGGTCCGTTCTGGGCAGGCGACCTCTCCAGTCTCAGCCCGGTGCCCCCTGCGGAGCAGCAGCTTGACCAATCGTTGCGTCGTGACATGCGAGCGCCCGACGCAACCACGCTCATCGTCATCCGCGCGCCTGACCAGGAAGCCGCGCTCGAAGCGGCGGAGCGGATTACAAAGGCGCTTGCTCCGGTGTTGCAGGCGGGTGAACTGGCTGGGCTTGATTTGCCTGCGCGATATTTGCCCAGCGCGGCGGCGCAGCGGGAACGACAGTCGGCGCTGCCCGACGCCGCCGTGCTGCAAGCCGAGCTTGACGCCGTGCTCGATGGCATGCCGTTCCAGTCGGGACTGTTCGAGCCTTTTGTCGCCGCTGTCGAGCAGGCGCGCTCGGCGCCACTGGTCAACCGTCGTGACCTTGACGAGGGGGCATTGTCCTTGAAGCTCGATGCGCTGCTGCTCCGCCGGACGGATGGCTGGACAGCAACGTTGTCCCTGCGTGGGATGACCGCGCCGACCGCCGTGGCGCAGGCGATCGCCGGCGAACCGGACGCCATCCTGATCAACCTGAAAGCGGAATCGGATCGCCTGCTCAGGGTTTACCTGATGGAGGGAGTCAGTCTTGCCGGCTTCGGCGCGGCTGCGATTGGCTTGCTGCTGCTGATAAGCTTGCGCTCCCTGCGGCGGCTGGCGGCGGTCGCCGCGCCGCTCGTGGCTGCGGTCGTGGTCACGTTCGCGGTGCTCCGGCTGGGAGGGCACGCCCTGTCGATCTTCAACCTGTTTGGCGTGCTGCTTGTGGTTGCGATCGGGTCCAACTACTGCCTTTTCTTTGACCGGCAGCATATTGATCCGGCCGGAACGCCGCGGCTGCTGGTATCGCTCGTGCTGGCCAATGGATGCACCGTGATGGGCTTTGGTGTCCTGGCGCTGTCGCATACGCCCGTTCTGCATGACATGGGCTTGCCGGTGGCCATCGGAACCTTTCTCAGCCTGGTGTTCGCGGCTATTTTCATGGCGCCGTCGCAAGACCCTGTTGAAGCGTCCGCTCTCCGCCCATGACCCGCCCCGTTATCGTCCTGTTCTGCCTCGCGGCCCTTGGGTTTGCAGGCTGCGCCACGACCTTGCCGATCCCGTCCCCCGCGCCGGTCAACGACGAAGCCGCCTATGCAACGCGGCATCCTTACTACCTGGAGTTCTGCGCGCTTTCGGAGATTCAGAAGATACCCGGCTACGGCGCGGACATCCGGGGCGGCGTCGGCGGCCATTCAACGATCTACCTGAACGGCGTGTGCCGGGACGGGCAGGGATATCCGGCCATCAGCCTGTGCGCCGACGACCCCGCGTCCAACGGCGTCGGCCTGAGCGTGAACGCCCATTTCGCCAACGCGAACTGGGTGCCGATCCCGGGCCGCGACTTCTTCTATCACGGCGACCTGAGGCCGGGCGAGAAGCTGACACGCGCCGTTTACGAGGCAACGAAGGCGCACGCGAAAAACCTGGGCCTCTATGACGCCATCCGTTTCCATGACCGCGTGTTCAAGGACATGCCCGCGGGCTACACGCAAGACGCCTATAAATACGAAGTCTCCATCGCCACCGATTACGCAACCGGTTACGGCCGCGACCGTTACTGCGCCCGCGTCCCGGTCACGGCGGCCGAGATGACGGGCATCGTGGATTACCTGAATGCGCTCAATCAGCCTTACCGGGACAACAAGGCCGAGTATGAATGGAGCGTGCTGACCAACAACTGCATCCACATCGCCCATAATGCCTTGACCGCCATCGGTTTCTGGCCGCTCTGGCCCACGCATCGGTTTATCCTGATCGCCGCGTTTGACTTCCCGGTGCCAAAGAACGAATTCGTCAACATCATGCGACGCGCGAACGACATGCCAATCGAGGACCTGCTCGTGATCTGGAACGACGTGTCCGCCCGTCGCGCCCTGCTGTCCGGCAGCCACCTGCCAACGCGGGAAGGCGCGCTCGCGACATTCGAGCCCGTGGCCCGGAACAACGCGCTTTACGCCACCGACCTGCAATTGATCTTCTACGATGAGCCAGTGTTCGGTCCCTACGAGGGCTGGTACCGCAAGATCCTGGCAACTCCGCGCTATACCGACGCGCAGGCCGACCAGCAGCACTTCGCCGCGCTTTACGCGCGGATCGAAGCGGAGCAACGTCCGCTTTCCTGGTGGCTGGCCACTCATCCCGAACTGGCGTCAGAGCCTGATTTTCCCGAATTCTACACGCGCTTTTATGCCGAGATCGCGCATGGCGCGGCATCCGCTTCAGCGGCCGCGGCCTTTGCCGTCCCGGCGCGAAGCTGAAGCCTGGCCATGCAACCGCTCGCGATAACCGCCTTGTGCGTCGCCAGCAGCCTGGGCGTTGGCCGCGCCGCAACGCTGGCTGCCCTGCGAGGCGGCAAGAGCGGATTGCTGCCCTGCCGCTTCGAAACCGCTGACTTGCCGACATTTGTCGGCGAAGTGGCCGGGCTTGATGATCTCCGCCTGGACCACGGCCTTTCCCGGTTCGACTGCCGCAACAACCGGCTGGCCCATCTTGCCATGGCCCAGGACGGATTCGAATCAACCATTCACGCGGCCAAGGCTCGCTACGGAGCCGAACGCATCGGTGTTTTCCTGGGCACCAGCACGTCGGGCATCCTGCAAACCGAGCAAGCTTTCCGCCAGCCTGACCTGGCCTCCGGCCGGATGCCCGCCGGCTTCAACTACTCGGGGACGCAAAGCACCTTCTCGCTCGCGGACTTCGTCATGAGCGCGCTTGGCTTATGGGGACCAGGGTTTGTCGTCTCCTCAGCCTGCGCATCAACCACGAAAGTGTTCGCCACGGCGGCGCGGATGATCGAGGCGGGCCTGTGCGACGCCGCGATCGTTGGAGGCGCCGACAGCCTCTGCCTGACCACGCTCTACGGCTTCAATGCCTTGCAGTTGCTGGCGGACGGTCCCTGCCGCCCGTTCGACGCGGAGCGCTGTGGGCTGTCGATCGGAGAGGCTGCCGGATTTGCCTTGCTGGAGCGGCCCGGCAAAGCCCCCGACACGAACCTGCGCGTGCTTGGCGTGGGCGAAAGCAGCGACGCGCACCACATGTCCGCGCCCCACCCGGAAGGGGCGGGCGCATCCCTGTCGATGGCCCGCGCCATCACGGCGGCTGGCCTTTGCCCAGAGGACATCGATTACATCAACCTTCACGGCACGGCGACGCGTATCGGCGACGCCGCCGAGGATCATGCCGTGGCCTCCCTCTTCGGCGACGCGACGCCATGCAGCTCCACCAAAGGCCATACTGGCCATGCGCTTGGGGCATCCGGCATTCTTGAAGCGGTCATTTCGGCCCTGGCGATCACGGAGTCGTTCCTGCCCGGCAGCCCCCATACCGAAATGCGTGATCCCGCGCTGCGCTGCCGCTATGTCACCGTCGCGCAAGAAGCTCCGGTCAAACGCGTGCTGTCTAATTCCTTCGGCTTTGGTGGCAGCAATGCCAGCCTGGTCCTGGGGCGTGCCGGATGAGCCAGGGCATCATCCGCGTCGCCGTGGAAGCTGTCGAGGTGCGCGGCCCTGGCTTGGCGAACTGGAGCCTGGCCCTGCCGATCCTTGCCGGCCTGAAGCCGTACCGGGCGGAACCAGTCGTTCTGGAGCCGCCCCTCTGGCTGTCTCCGGCGGAACGGCGTCGCGCCATCCCATCGGTCAAGCTCGCCCTTGCGGTCGCTAAAGGAGCGGTCGAGCAGTCGGGGCACGATCCGAAACGGCTGCCTGCCGTTTTCGCCTCCTCCGGCCCAGATGGGGAAACCAACACGGCGATCCTGTCGGCGCTCGCCTCGCCAGGCCGCGAGGTTTCCCCAACGCGGTTCCACAACTCGGTCCACAACGCGCCCTCGGGCTACTGGGGAATCGCCGTGCAGTCGCAACAGGCGATCACCAGCCTGAGCGCTTACGATGCCAGTTTCGCGGCGGGCCTGCTCGAAGCCTGCGTGCAGACGGTGACCGGCGGCGAACCCGTTCTGCTGGTCGCCTACGATCTTCCCTATCCCGAACCGCTCAGCAGCGCTCGGCGCATCTCGGAAAGCTTTGGCGTGGCGTTCGTGCTGGGCGCCACGCCATCGGACCGGGCCTTGGCGGAAATTCGTCTCCGCATGACGGGCGCCCCGGCTGATGCAGCAAGCCAGTGCGCCGATCCTGGCCTGGACGCCCTGCGTCTCGGCAATCCCGCGGCTCGGTCGCTGCCGCTCCTGGCCAAGCTGGCCGCCCGGTCAACGGGGCAAATGCATCTCGATTTCGATGGCAACTGTCTTGAAATCACCGTCGCGCCATGCTGATCGGCAAATCCGACATTGCCCGATTGATCCCCCATGCCGGCGTCATGTGCCTGCTCGATGGCGTACTGGCCTGGGACAGCGCGCGCATCCACTGCGTCGCCTCCGGCCATGGGGCGCTGGACAACCCACTGCGGCACAATGGCAGGCTTGGCGTTCTGTGCGGTGTGGAATATGCGGCGCAGGCAATGGCTTTGCATGGTGTTCTTGCTGCCGGCAACGCCAAATCCCAAGCGTCCCGGCGCGGGCCTGCGAGCTACCTTGCCACCCTGCGCGCCCTTGCGTGCCACACTGATCGACTGGACCTGCTGCCTGGGGCGCTTGATGTTTCGGCAGAGCAATTGCACGGGGAAGCCGGTCATGCGATCTACCACTTCACGCTGCGCCACGACGATCGCATCTTGTTGGATGGACGGGCTGCCCTCGCACAAATCGCGCGCTGATGTCGGCTTGTTCCACAATGCTATTGATGAACCGCCGCCGCGGCCATGTCATCCATGGTCATGACCTGAAAGGCGATACGCCTTGCAAATGAATTTCTGAAAGCAGCAAGTAACCGCGCTGATAACAGCCCGTAATGGCATTGCTTAAGAAAATGTTAACGAATTTACGATAAACTGCTGGCTGGAACCTTTGTGAGCGGCTTCAGCCGAGAGTTTTTACAGCGAATGCTACTATCTGGCCTTTCTAGGCTATGCGGCCGTCCCAAATCCATCCAATTCTGGCTGACATGGCTCGTGGTCGCCTGCATCTTGCCGGCCGCTGCCGGGGCGACCTTCCTCCTGGTGCAGTCATATGAGCAGGAACGATCAAATCTGGAAACGGCGCGCATCGGGACGGCACGAGCCCTTATGCAAGCCATCGACGGTGAACTGAACGGCGCTGCCAGTGTCCTGCAAGTGCTGGCAATGTCGCCGTCCCTGGCGTCAGGCGACCTGGCTAGCTTCCACGAGATGGCCACTTGGGCTGTTGCGGCAACATCCGGCAATAACATTATCCTGCAACAGCTCGACGGCTCGCAGATCGTCAACACCTTGAAGCCGTTTGGCGCACCGCTGCCGGCGCATGACGTCGTCGCCCCGTGGCTCTCGATGTCCAAGGCCACCAAAGCCGTGGTGTCGGACGTACTGGTTGGCGCTGTCGCTGGCCGCCCTCTTGTTGCCGTCTCAGTTCCGGTAATCATTGAGGGCCGGGTCAGCTACTCCCTCTCGATGGGCATCTTTTCCGAAAATCTCGTCAAGATGCTGCTGCGCCAGAATATGCCGGCCAGTTGGATCGCCGCGATCTACGACCGGCACGGCATCATCGCGGCACGAACCCAGGCCGCCGATTTATACGTCGGCAAGCCAGGCGTGCCCGAGGCAGTCCGTTACGTCGCGCAATTTCCCGAGGGTGCGCTCGCGAGCCGCAGTCTTGAAGGTGACGCGCTCTATTCCACCTTCAGCCGGTCGGCCTTCTCGGGCTGGACCGTCATCATTGGCGTCCCGGCTGCAACGGCCAGCAACGCGCTGAAGCATTCGCTTTCGCTCAATGCGGCGGGCGCGGTGACGGCGCTCGTGCTGGGGGCCGCGCTGGCGCAACTCATTGGCGAGCGGATCTCCACCTCCATCACCGCGCTGGGCGAGCCGGCCCTTATGCTGGGATCGGGCGAACTGGTTACGCTGCCATTCAGCAACATCATCGAGATCGACGCGCTACGAACGGTCCTGCTGAAGGCAACGCGCCTCATCGAGCAGCGTGCGCGGGAACGCGACGCAGCGAAAGACGCCGAAAGCGTCATGGCCATTTCCGCTGAAGCCGCCGGCCAGGCCAATCGTGCCAAATCCGAGTTTCTCGCGTCCATGAGCCATGAGCTGCGCACGCCGCTGCACGGCATCCTGGGTTATGCGGAGATGATGCGCCTGGACGGCGGCCTTAATCCGGACCAGGCAAAGCATCTGGAGGTCATGCTCAGCGCCGGCGAGCATCTTCTTGCCATGATCAACGCCGTGCTCGACTTGTCGCAGATCGAGGCCGGCCAGCTTGAACTGCATCCAAAAGTGATCGACGCGTCAGCCCTTGCCCGCGCCTGTCTTGACGTGGTGCGTCCCGCGGCGAACAGGAAGGGGCTGGCCCTGGCCCTGGCGCCCACCGGGCCGCTTCCGCTGTTCGCGGACCCGACACGGCTGCGACAGGTGCTGGTCAACCTGCTTGGCAATGCCGTCAAGTTCACGCCGGCCGGATCGATCGAGATCCGGCTGCGACAGGCCGCATCCGGCGCATCGATACGGCTGGAGGTCGTCGATACGGGTCCAGGCATCCCCGCCGAGCAGCGCGCCAAACTGTTCCGGTCGTTCGAGCGCCTGGAGTTCGACCCGCTTCGCGCCGTCGAGGGCGCGGGCCTTGGCTTGGCGCTTTCCGCTCGCCTTGTGAGCCTGATGGGCGGCCGCCTCCGTCACGACGACAACCCAGGCGGCGGCAGCATGTTCTGGCTTGAGCTGCCACGAGGCAACGCTGACGCGCCATTTCCGGACATGGCGGCAAGCTTTCCGGAGGGCGGCCTGACACAGCGACGCGCGCTGCACGTGCTTGTCGTCGACGACGTTGCCATGAACCGCGACATCGCCAGCGCCTTCCTGCGCGCCGCCGGCCATCAGGTCACCTGCGCCGAAAGCGGTGAAAAGGGGATCGCGGCGGTGAACGACAGGGAGTTCGACGTTGTGTTGATGGATGTGCGGATGCCCGGGATGGATGGGCTGGAGGCGACCCGCCGCATCCGCCGCCTTCCAGGCAGGCGGGGCCAGGTGCCGATCGTCGCCCTGACCGCGCAGGCCTTCACCGAACAGGTGGCGGAGTGTCGCAAGGCGGGCATGGATGACCACTTGGGCAAGCCCTTTGACCAGGACATGTTGCTCGCGGCCGTGACGCGAGCCACTGAAGCAGCACAACCAGGCAGCGTAAGTCTCGGCCCTGTCCCGGTTCCCACAGGCGGAGCGGCAGCCGCGACCAAGCTCTCGGCCGGCGCGGATTTGCAAGTTCTTGACTCAAAAACATTCATGCTGACGGCTTCCTGTCTCGAACCCGAAGCGGTCGACGCTTATCTTCGAACCATTGCCGGACTTGCGGAGGCTCTCAGGCGCGATCTGCGCGCCGCGGACGCACTCGCGCGCACGGGCGAGGCGCTTGCCGCGGCTGCGCACACGCTTGCAGGCAGCGCCGGCATGTTTGGCTTTCAACGCCTTTCCGTCACGAGCCGGAACTTCGAGCGGGCCGTGCAGCCAGGCGCGCCGGAAGCAACCGACCTTGCTGATGCGCTTTACGCCGCGATTGATGCCACGCTTGGGGAAATACGCCTGCGCATAGCATCGGCGCATCAGTTGATGGGATGATGGATGCCAGCTTGATTTGCCTTGGCTCATGGCGCCGGGGCCGCCGCCTGCGGGCGGGCGCCAATCTTTCGGCCTAGCGCCTTGGCATGATAAAGCGCCTTGAAGAGCATCAGCCGGGCATGCACCGGCGATGAACGAAAGACGTCACCCGACAGCAGCGACAGCATAGCCTCTTGCAGGCGGAGAACGTTCCTGGGGTTCATGAACAGGTCGCGCAGCGCGGGCCGGTTCATTCGATAGATGAACCAGGAGAACCGGCCAAGCCCACGCTTTACCTCGGTCTCGAAGCGCGCGAGCGCGCGCTCAGCCTGCCGCGGGCTTCGCAGCACGGTCATGACGGTGTCAGCCGCCTGGAACGCGCTGTTCATGGCCAGGTACACGCCCGTCGAAAAGACTGGATCAATAAAAGCGTAGGCATCGCCAACCAGCAGGTAGTTACGTCCCGCCATCTTGCGTGCCTGGTACGAGTAGTTCCCCGTCGCGGTTGCCGGGCCGGTCAGGACGGCATCCGCCAGCCGCTCCATAAGGGCGGGGGCCTGGGCGATTGTCTGGTGAAAGAAGGTGGTGACGTCCGTCTTGCGGGTTTTCAGGTAGCCAGGAGGGCAGACGGCCCCAATGCTGGTCGTGCCGTCCGCGAGCGGGATGAACCAGATCCAGCCATGCTCGAACCAGAAGATGCTGATGTTGCCTTCGGCTCGCCCCTCCTGCCGACGGGCGCCTGTGAAATGCCCATATACGGCAGCGCTGGCATGACGCCGGTTGCGGTCCTTGAGGCCGAGCCTGTTGGCGAGGAGGGTGTCACGCCCGGATGCATCGACGATGAATTTGCCGCGCCAATGCCGCGCCTGGCCCGCCTCATCCTTCGCGACGACCTCCACGCCGTCAGCCCGTTCGAGATCGAGTTCGACCACGCGCCATCCCTCCAGGACCCGAGCGCCATTGGCCGCTGCCTTGCGGATAAGGATGTGGTCGAACTCGGAGCGCCGAACCTGGAACGCCGAGGGAAGGCTCTTGTCCCAGGCATCGCCGAATTCAAAAGCAACGGTGCGCCCATGCGAGGGAGAGACGAAATCCACGCCCCATTTCGGCAGCCCGATGCGATCGATCTCCTGGTCCACGCCCAGGCGCTTGAGCAGCGGCATGTTGAACGGCAGCAGGCTCTCGCCGATATGGAAGCGCGGATGCCTGTCCTTCTCAAGCAGGACGACGTCAACGCCGCGCTCCGCCAGAAGGGCGGCAATGGTCGAACCGGCCGGGCCACCGCCAACGACCAGCACATCGCAGGTTTCGGCGGCATCAGCCGCCGACGGCGGTGCGTCCGCCTCTGCCAAGCTGTCATTCATGTGCGCTCTCCAACCCGTCGCCGAACCAACAGAACAGTGCGGGATCGGGCAAGTTGCCACCCCCTCGTTTGCCAAGCAGCTTTTAGCGTTGCAAAAGGAAAGTCACACGGTCGCCGGTTGGCTGCGAGCCATCACGGCATTCAATGCAGCTCGGCCAAACGCGCCAGCAGGAAGTCGCGGAACACCGCGACCCGTTTCGAGTTTCGAAGTTCCTCGGGGTAGACAAAGAACACGTCCACTTTTGGCCCTTTCAGGTCGGTCAGCACCTGGACCAGATCGGGATTTTCGGACACCGCGAAATCGGGCAAAGCGCCGATCCCGACCCCAGCGCGGATCGCCAGCAACATCGCCTGGATCGAGTTCACCTCCAGCAGCGCGCGCCGAGGGCTGCCCGCGCGCCGCCCGGCCTCGGCCAGCCAGTTGATTTCCTGCACGGGAGGGTGGTGCTGGCCGAACAGCACCAGGCGATGGGCGTCCAGGTCCTCGCTGCGCTGCGGCACGCCGTGCTTCTTGAGGTAGTCAGGCGAGGCGCACACGTGCCACTGCAACGTCATCAGGTGGCGCTGCACCAGATCGGGTTGCTTGGGCGGGTGCATGCGGATGGCCACGTCAGCCTCCCGCATGGCAAGGTCAAGGTCGGTGTCGTCCAGCAGCAGCGACACCGACACGTCGGGATAGGCTTCCAGGAAGCCGTGCAGGCGCGGCGCAAGCCACGACGACCCGAAGCCAACCGTTGTCGTCACCTTCAGCCGGCCGGCGGGCTTTTCCTTGCTTTCCGTCAGCAGCGCCTCGGTGATCGCCAGCTTGGCGAAGACCTCCCGCACCGTGCGGTTCAGGGATTCGCCCTGCTCGGTCAGGATCAGGCCGCGCGCATGGCGGTGGAACAGCGGCACCTGGAGCGCTTCCTCCAGCGCGGAAATCTGCCGGGACACTGCGGATTGGCTCAGGCTGAGCGTGTCCCCGGCATGGGTGAAGCTACCTGCCTCCGCCACGGCGTGAAAGACACGCAGCTTGTCCCAGTCCATCACAAAGCCTCTCCTGGTGGCGGTCCGGATCCCGGCCGGGATGCGTCAGCCGCTCACATGCTTCCGTACAATTCCTTAATCCTAAACATAGTTTTAGGATTCATGTTGTGGAAATGAATGGCCGCGCGCAAATTTTCGTTCATTCAGCGGCCAGACTGGGCTGCATCGTCGTCTCGGCCAGCCATTTTTCAGCCTCAAGCGCGGCCATGCAGCCGGTTCCGGCGGCCGTCACGGCTTGGCGGAAGACCTTGTCCTGCACATCGCCGGCAGCGAACACGCCGGCGATAGATGTGCGGGTGCTGCCCGGATGGGTGCGGATGAAGCCCTCCTGGTCCATCTCGACATGGCCCGCAAAGATCGCGGTGGCCGGCGTGTGCCCGATCGCGATGAAGACGCCGTCGACCGGCAGCACTGATTGAGTTCCCTTGACAACGTCTTCCAGCCGGATGCCGGTGACGACTTCCGGCGTGCCCCCGCCAACGATCTCCTGGACGCGGCTGTTCCACACAACCTGTATCTTGGGATGCGCGAACAAGCGGTTTTGCAGGATTTTTTCGGCACGCAGGCTGTCGCGGCGGTGGATCAGCATGACCTTGTCGGCGTGGTGGGTCAGGTAGAGCGCTTCCTCCACCGCCGTGTTGCCGCCACCGACAACAGCGACTGTCTTGCCGCGATAAAAGAAACCGTCGCAGGTTGCGCAAGCGGATACGCCACGGCCCTGCAAGGCCAGCTCCGACTCCAGGCCGAGCCACCGCGCCTGGGCGCCCGTGGCGATAATAAAGGAGTCGGCGGTGTAGATGTCGCCAGAATCGCCCATGCAGCGAAAGGGCGTGCGGGCGAAGTCAACACTGGTGATCAGGTCGTGGATGATGCGCGTGCCGACATGTGTCGCCTGCGCTTCCATCTGTTCCATCAGCCAGGGGCCTTGGACGACGTCGGCGAACCCAGGATAGTTTTCCACATCCGTCGTGATGGTAAGCTGGCCGCCCGGCTGCATCCCGGCGACCAGGATGGGCGACAGGTTGGCGCGGGCCGCGTAGATCGCCGCCGTGTAACCGGCCGGGCCGGCCCCAATGATCAGGACCTTGGTGTGATGGTTCTCGCTCATGCGCAACCATATCGGGTGTGGCCCGCGCCGGAGCAAGCGACTGCATCCGCCTTCGGGGAGGTTCCGCGTTATTTTCACACGACATCCGGGACAGGCGGCTGCATGGTGCCAACATGCCTCGGGTGTTGCTTGCGCTGTCACTGGTTCTGCTCGCCGCAGGGGCCCTCTGGCTCGGCCGCGACGTCGGCTGGGACAGCCTGAGGCAAAACCAGGCGTTTCTGATGGCATGGGTCACCGCCCATCCCATCACTGCCGGAAGCCTCTTCCTGCTGAGCTATATCCTGACAGCGGCGCTGTCACTGCCGCAGGGCGCGCTGCTGACGCTCACCGGAGGGCTGCTGTTCGGCACGCTTCCGGGTTTCATCCTGACAATCATTGGGGCGACGGCTGGCGCATCGATCCTGCTTTTCGTCCTGCGCACGGCCTTCGGCGCGACTCTCAGCCGCCAGCGGCATCGCATTCCGGAAAAGCTTCGGGCGCGCTTGGCGCGGGACGGCTTCAGCTACCTGCTCGCGCTGCGACTGGTGCCGCTGTTCCCGTTCTGGCTTGTCAACCTCGCGGCGGCGGTGGCAGGCATCCGGCTTATGGTATTCGTGCCGGCGACACTTCTGGGCATCGCCCCTGTCAGCTTCGTCATGAGCTTGATCGGCGCCGGCATCGACGACGTCCTGGCCAGGGGCCAAACGCCTGATCTTTCGGTGGTGCTCACGCCGCGCATCCTGCTGCCTCTGATGGCGCTGGCGGCGCTGTCACTGATGCCTGCGCTGCTGCGGCGGCCTCATGCCTGACTTTGATGTGGCGGTCATCGGCGCCGGGGCGGCCGGGCTGTCGGTGGCGGCAGGATCGGCACAGCTTGGCGCCCACGTGGCTCTGATTGAGCGCGGGCGCATGGGCGGCGACTGCCTGAACGCCGGATGCGTGCCAAGCAAGGCATTGCTGTCAGTCTCCAAAGCCGCGAGAGCAGGACGGACGATCGGCTGGGATCAGGTGCGGGCTTCCGTCCAAGAGGCGATTGCCGACATCGCGCCGGTCGATTCGGCGGAACGTTTCCACGCGCTGGGAGCAACCGTCTTACGGGGAGAAGCGCGTTTCCTTGATCCTGACACGCTTATCATAGCTGGACGGCGCATCGCCGCTCGGCGGTTCGTGATCGCGGCCGGCAGCCAAGCCGCGGTTCCAACCATTCCGGGACTGGATGAAGGCCCATATTGGACCAACGATTCGCTGTTTGATCTGACCGAGCGACCAGATCGCTTGCTCATCCTGGGCGGCGGGCCGGTCGGGTTGGAGATGGCGGACGCGTTCTCCGGACTGGGATGTCAGGTTACAGTGATACAGGCTGGCCGGATTGCGGAGGCGGAGGACCCGGAACTGGCAGCGGGCCTGCGCCGCGTGCTGGCCGCGCGTGGCGTGGCCTTCATGGAAGGCGCTGCCGTCGCGCGCGTTGCACCGGGACCAACATTGATCCTGTCGGATGGAGCGCGCGTTGAAGGCTCCCATCTGCTTGTTGCTGCCGGCCGCAGGCCCAATCTCGCGGCGCTTGATCTGCCGGCAGGGAACATTGACGCAGGCCCGGCCGGTATCGCCACCGACCGCGGCTTGCGGAGTCGGAGCAACCGCCGGGTTTTTGCCGTGGGTGACATTGCCGATCCGGCTGGGCTGGGACCGCGCGCTTTCACGCATGTCGGATCATACCATGCCACGGTGGTGATCCGCCGCATGCTGCTCCGCTTGCCCGCGCGACTGGATTACGCGGCCTTGCCTCGGGTGATCTACACCGATCCGGAGCTGGCTCAAACCGGCCTGACCGAAGCGGAAGCGGTGGCCGCCGGGTTGAAGCCACGCGTGCTGCGTTGGCCGCTCGCTGACAATGATCGCGCCATCGCAGAACGCGACACGGTTGGCTTGGTGAAACTGGTGGTCGCCGGCCGGCGCATCGTGGGCGCCGGCATACTGGCGCCGCATGCAGGGGAGATGATCAGTCTCTGGAGCCTCGCGATTGTGCGCCGCACGCCCCTTTCGGCGCTGGCTGGATTGATCATGCCTTATCCGACGCGATCGGAGGCGGGCAAACGCGCGGCGGGCAGTTACTTCGCCCCATTGCTGTTTTCCGCTCGAACAAAAGCGATTGTGCGTTTCTTCAATAGGTTGGCCTGACGGTCTTGATGACGTAAAGGGCCAACACGCATGGAAAGTCATTTGCGCCGTGGGAGGCATGACATACAAACCGTGAGAATATCTAGCGATTCAGCGGCCATGGCGCTCTGCGTCCAGGCATTGGAAACGCAAGGTCTTCCACCTTCAGCGGGCAAACCCGTTCAGAATGACACAAGAATGAATACCCTAGGCCACTACGTTGTCCGATTGCCAAAGCTGCCTTGAGGCTGCCTCTATGACTTCGGCTTCCGCTTCCATATCAAGGGCAACTTCCAGCAGCATCTGGGTAAGCCGTGGATCTTCCCCCGAACATGCTAGCTCCCGCGCCCGTTCCGCTCGATACCTGAAATGCCCCGCGTCCATAAGGCCTCCTGTTTCGCGAGCAGGATATGGAAGATTTACAACCCAGGGTTATCACGTATCCGAGAGTTTTGCCGTATTT
>CAXTXZ010000013.1:13955-21378 GCA_964248015.1 uncultured Rhodopila sp.
CGGCGTTTAAGCAGGCGGCCTTCCTCGGTCAGCTTCATGTTGGACGTGCCAAGAAGAAAGGCGTCAATGCCACCGTTATGTTCCACCGTGCGGATACCGCGGGTGGACAGCCGCATCCGAACCTCATGGCCCAGGATGTCGGACAGCAAGGACGTCACCTGAAGGTTTGGAAGAAAGCGACGACGGCTCTTGTTGTTGGCGTGGCTGACATTGTTGCCGCTCAGCACGCCCTTGCCTGTAATCTCACAGCGACGTGACATCGCGCATTCATCCTTGGTCCAGCTTGGGAAGGCGCGGGTTATGGCGGCGTTGATGCTCGGCGTCAAGCACATCGGTTGCCCTCCGCGCTCGGCTTGAGCCGCGCCTGCCGCTGCTCAGCTCACGAATGATCGGATTGCTTTCGCAGCTCGCCGGAACGCACGCTGGCCATCACGTTGTTCAGGATGGCGATAATGGCATCGTCCGACATGGATGTGGCAAGCAGCGCCATGGAGCCGCCCAGCAAGGCTGACGCGATGGCGACTGGCCCTATGTTCTGGCCAGCCATGTATTCGATTGCCTTGTCCACCACGGCGCCGGCGTGACTGAGATGGGCATGTGGCGGATCCGTATCGTCACTCATCGGGCATCCTTCAATTCACGGGTTCGAGTTCCTGTTCCACGGCCTGCAAGGCCCACATCCGAGCATAAAGACCACCCTGAGCCAGCAAATCGGCATGCCGGCCGCGCTCGGCGATCTGGCCATCCTGCAACACAATGATCTCGTTCGCGTCGACCACTGTTGAAAGCCGGTGAGCGATCACAAGCGTGGTGCGACGCTGCGCCACGGCGCGCAAGGCGGACTGGATATCCTGCTCGGTTCGGCTGTCCAAGGCGCTGGTTGCCTCATCCAAGATGAGGATGCGTGGATCTTTCAGAATGGTGCGCGCGATCGCGACACGCTGTTTCTCGCCGCCCGAGAGTTTCAACCCTCGTTCGCCCACCTTGGTATCGTAGCCCTCGGGCAGTTTCAGTACGAAATCATGAACCTGCGCAAGCCGAGCCGCCTGCTCGATTTCAGGCTGGGACGCATCGGGGCGGCCGTAGCCGATATTGTAGCGGATGGTGTCGTTGAACAGCACGGTGTCCTGAGGCACCACGCCAATGGCCGCGCGCAGGCTGTCCTGGGTCACGTCACGGATATCCCTGCCATCGATCAGGATGCGGCCGCTTGTCACGTCGTAGAAGCGGAACAGCAGGCGGCTGATCGTGGACTTGCCAGCGCCCGTGGGGCCGACGATAGCCAGCTTGCCGCCGGCGGGGATGGTGAAACTGATGCCTTTGAGGATGACGCGGTTGGGCTGGTAGCCGAAGCGGACATCCTCGAAAACAACGTCGCCGGCTGATCCTTCGGACAGGTGCGCCGCCAGCGCCGTGGCGTCAGGCTTGTCGGCGATCTCGCGTGGCACCCGCAGCAGGCTGAACATCTGCTCCATGTCCACCAGGCTTTGCCTGATGGTCATGTAGACGACGCCAAGGAAGTTCAGCGGCTGGTAAAGCTGGATCAGGTAGGTGTTCACCACGACGAACTTGCCCACCGTCATGCTGCCGTCGCGCATGCCGCTGGCCGCCAGAAGCATGATCAGGGTCAGGCCAATGGCGATGATCGCGGCCTGCCCAAGGTTCAGCGCGTTCAGCGACACCTGCACCCGGACGGCGGCGCGCTCATATCGTGCCAGGGCATGGTCGTAGCGCTGCGCCTCGTGTTCCTCGTTGCCGAAGTACTTGACCGTCTCGTAGTTCAGCAGGCTGTCGAGCGACTTGGTGGAGGCGTCATTGTCGGTGTCGTTCATGGTGCGGCGGTAGCGGCCGCGTTTCCCCGCGAGCACGGCGGTGAAACCGACATAAAGGAGCACCGCGACGCAGGTGACCACGGCATAGCGCCAGTCGAACATGCGCCAGATGATGACGGTGACCAGCACCAGTTCCAGGGCCGTGGGGACAACATTGAAAACCGCGAGCCGCAGGACGGACTGCATGCCCAGCACGCCGCGGTCAATGATGCGGGACAGGCCGCCGGTCTGGCGGTCGAGATGGAAGCGCAGACTCACGGCATGAAGGTGCCGGAAGGTGCGCAATGCCAGCAGCCGGACGGCGCGCTGCTGCACGGGGGCAAACAAGGCGTCGCGCAATTCACCGAACGCCGCCGCGGTGACCCGCACCAGGCCGTAGGCCAGGATCAGCGTAACCGGGACGGTGAACGCCGTCACGCTGGCGTCCCTAGGCGCCAAGGCGTCAACAACGCGGCCGTAGATGACAGGGACGTAGACGGTCGCGGCCTTGGCCAGCAACATGAAAAGCAGGGCGATGATGACCCGGATCCGGGCGCTAGTGTTGCCCACGGGCCAGAGGTAAGGCAGCAGGGAGATCACGGTTTGCAGGGCAGAGCGTTGTCCCTGCCTGTCGGCCGGCGTTAGCGCCGGTGCCGGCGGAAGGCTGCTTCGTCTCATGCCAAGCATGTGGCATGGTGATGGCTGGTTTGAAAGGCGAGGCAGTTGGATCAACAGCGGAAAAACACCGGATTTGAGCGCCATGTGCGTGCCTGCAACAATGCTGTGCTTCCCGGCGGTCGCCTGCCCTTCCTGGTGGACAGCCATCAGGTCGGATGGGTCTCACCGGCAATCGCGGCAACGTTGGAGGGCTTTCCCTGCGTTGCCCAGCGCGCCGGATGCGTTGTCCTGACCGATGCGGCGGCCCTGCCGGCAATCGCGCGGGCTTTGGCGGACCAGGGCCTCTACCGTTGGCGTGGCGAGGCTTTCGATGTCCGCGCCGAGTCGGATGCCGCGTGCCTCAACGGTCCGGTGCTGACGCAGATTGACCGAGGGGCGATCCCGTCATTTGGCGTGCAGGCGGCCGGCGTTCACGTGAACGGTTTGGTGCGGCGTCCGGATGGGCTGCATGTCTGGGTCGGCCATAGGGCCCGGGACAAGCTGCTCGATCCGGGGAAGCTGGACCACATCGTGGCGGGCGGGGTGCCAGCCGGCCTCGATCCCTGGGACACGTTGATCAAGGAGGCGGGCGAAGAGGCCGCCATACCGCCTGCCCTGGCGGAGCAGGCGGTCCCAGTCGGGTGCCTAGGCTACGCGATGCAGCGGCAAGAAGGCTTGCGCCGCGATGTTCTGTATTGCTACGACCTTGAACTGCCTGAAAGTTTCACGCCACACCCCGCCGATGGCGAGGTCGAGGGCTTTGAGCTATGGCCAGTGGCGCGGATCGTGGAAACAGTGAGGGAAACCGACCGCTTCAAGTTCAACGTCAATCTGGTTCTGATGCACCTGTTCCTTCGGAAAGGGCTGCTCCACGAGCCGGATGCGACCGCGCTGCGCCTCGCCCTAGGCCTGGCGCCTTGGTGAAAGCCAGCGACTGCCATAGGCGCCAGCGTCGGCAACACAACGTTAAGCCAAACCCTGGTGGCAAGCTCAGGCTTCGGGCGGTGAGGCTGTTATGGGGATGTCACGGGCTTCCGGCTGGTCACCCATGCCCGGCGGGCGTTGGCCGTTGTCGTCCTGCTCTCCCATCGACATGCCGCCTTGGGACATGCCGCCGGACGGCATGCCGTCGTCGTTACCCTGATATCCTTCGCCGTTCTGGTAATTGCGACGTTGATTGCTCTGTTGCGGCTGCTGTGCCTGGCCGCCCGGTTGGCCCTGCTGCTGCGCCTGGTTCATGGCGTTCAGAATGCGGAAGTAATGCTCGGCATGCTGGAAGCACGCCTCCGCCGTCACACGATCACCACCGCTGGTGGCATCCCGGCCAAGCTGGAGATACTTCTCGAAAAGCTGCTGGGCCGTTCCGCGAATGCGGATTTCAGGCCCATTGCTATCGAAAACATGGTTGCGGTTGAGTGGAACCCCGCCGCCCGAGTGATGGCGCATGCCACCGCCGGATCCGCCGCCACCACCGCCTTGACGATGATTACGGCCGCGCATTCGTTTCATATTCATACGTTTGCCGTTGTGCTTTCCCGTTGTCGGTGACCGGCGAAACAATCGGCACCCGTAAGGGCTTATCCCAACCATTCCCTGGTCAGCCAAGATTCACCGGCGTTGATGATGACACGCAAAGGCTTGAATAGTCACCTTCGCGACCGGAGGACACTGTCCCGCAGCATCCTTGTCACCCTTTTATGGTACACCGGTTGGAACCCGCTGCCAAACGGTTTTTTCAAACCCATGGCTGGCTCAGGACCATGACCCGCTCGATGCCGGCCAGATCAAGATGAAGTGACGCCCGAAGGCCGGCCTTCCGCGCCAGAGCTGTGACGGTGTCAGCCTGGCCCGCGCCAAGTTCCACAATGGCGACACCATCCGGCTTGAGCAGCGCAGGCAGGCGCGGAAGGATGGCGCGGTAGGCGTCGTAGCCGTCCACGCCGCCATCCAGGGCGCTCCGAGGTTCATGCCGCTGGACCTCGGGCATCAGGCTGGCGATGTCACCCGCCGCGACATAAGGCGGATTGGCGACGACCAGGTCGAAGCGGCCACGGAGCGAATTGGTCCAGTCGCCACAAAGGAACGCTGCCCTGTGCGCCAGTCCAAGCCGGTCCGCATTGGCGCGGGCGAGGCTCGCAGCGGCCGGCACGACATCAAGGCCGATGCCAAAGGCTGTCGGGAACTCGCGCAACAGCGCGAGCAACAAGCAGCCTGTGCCGGTCCCCAGGTCAATGATACGTTCGGGTGGCACGCGGCCCGCATGATGGGCCAGCGCGACTTGTATCAATGTCTCTGAATCCGCACGGGGTATCAGCGTGGCGGCTGAGACCTTGAAGTCCATGCTCCAGAACTCGCGGTTCCGCACAATCAGGGCGATGGGTTCGCGCGTCAGGCGACGGGCCAGAAGCGTCTCGAAACAGGCAGTGTCAATGCGGCGGGAAGGATCGCGGACCAGGTCGTTTTGCGTGAGGCCAAGAGCGTGGGCCAGCAGGACGCGGCATTCCAGGCGAGGATTGTCAGCGATGCCCCGCAGGCGGAGAGCGCCGTTGCGGATAGCCTCGGCAATTGTTGCCATTGGTGGATTGACAGATGACACAGCGCTCTCTCTGGAACCCGCTCGGCTGATCCCGTCACACCGAGCCGGCACATTTAACGCAGTTTGAACATCCGACGCGCCGGGTTCTCCCCGCGTCATTCGTCGGCAGCCAGACGGGCAGCCTGGTCTTCCGCGGTCAATGCGTCGATGAAGTCGTCGAGGTCGCCCTGCATGACACGCTCTATCTTGTACAGCGTCAGGTTGATGCGATGATCGGACACGCGGCCCTGAGGGAAATTGTAGGTGCGTATCCGCTCGCTCCGGTCGCCCGTGCCGACCTGGGATTTGCGGTCGGCGGCGCGAGTGGCATGCAGCGAGGCGCGCTGCTGCTCGTACATCCGGGCGCGCAGGATCTTCATCGCCTTGGCGCGGTTCTTGTGCTGGCTTCGCTCCTCCTGCATCGCGACGACGATGCCCGTGGGGATGTGGGTGATGCGCACGGCGCTGTCGGTCTTGTTGACGTGCTGGCCGCCCGCGCCCGAGGCACGGTAGATATCGATGCGCAGGTCGGCCTCGTCGATCTGGACATCGACCTCCTCGGCTTCCGGCAGGACGGCGACCGTCACGGTGGAGGTGTGGATGCGGCCCTGGCTTTCCGTCGCCGGCACGCGTTGGACACGGTGGACGCCGGACTCGTATTTCAGCCGAGCGAAGACGTTGCGGCCGGTGATCTCGGCCGTGGCCTCCTTGATCGCGCCGAGGCCGGTGTCAGCGTAGTCGAGGATCTCGAAGCGCCAGCCTTTGCCGTCGGCGTACTTCTGGTACATGGTGAATAGCAGGGCGGCGAACAAACCGGCCTCATCGCCGCCGGCGGCCGGGCGGATTTCCAGGATGGCCGATCGCGCGTCAGCCTCGTCCCTTGGCAGCAAGGCAAGCCTGATCTCATGCTCCAGCGCCGGTATCTGTTCCCTCAGCGCATACAACTCGGCTTCCGCCAGTTCCTTCATCTCAGGATCGGCCAGCAGCGACTCGGCTTCCTCGCGGGAGCGTTCGGCGTCCCGCAGGTCGCCGATGCGGGCGACCACGGGTTCGATGTCGGCAAGCTCGCGCGAGGCCCTCACGTACGCCTCGCCGGTGATGCCCTCGGACAGCATGGCGCGCAGTTCCTCGGCGCGAGCGGCAATGCGGTCAAGCTTGTACGCCAGGTTCATCGCAGGCGGGACGGCAGTTGGGCGAACGGAACCGCTTCCTGGTCGCCGGTGGCCAAGTCTTTCACCTGGGCGTGCCCGGCGGCGATGTCGTCCGGACCCAGGATCACGGCAGCGCGCGCGCCGACCTTGTTGGCGCGCTCCATGCGTCGTTTCAGGTTTCCCCTGTAGGCCATCTCGGCACGGATGCCCTCGGCGCGAAGCGCCTGGAGGATTTCGATGGCCGCGCCCTCCGCCGCCTCGCCGACAGGGATCACCGCAACGGGGGCAGAGGGCGGCGGCGCGGCCTGCATCAGCATGGCCAGGCGCTCGAGGCCCGCCGCCCAGCCGACAGCGGGGGTGGCGGGGCCGCCCATTTCCGCCACCAGGCCATCATACCGGCCGCCAGCCATGATGGTGCCCTGCGCGCCGAGTTTCGTGGTGACGAACTCAAAGGCGGTGTGGCCATAGTAATCCAGGCCCCGCACGATGCGCGGGTTCTCCACAAAGGGCACGCGGAAGGTGGCCAGGTGGTCGCGCAGCTTTCCGTAGAACGCAGCCGCGCTTTCGGTCAGGTAAGGCGCTATGGTGGGAGCGCCGGCGACAACGTGGCGATCGCCCTCATCCTTGCTGTCCAGGATGCGCATCGGGTTGCGCTCCAGGCGGGCCAAGCTGTCTTTGGACAGAAGCGCCCGGTGTTCCGTGAAGTAGGCAACCAGGGCCGCGCGGTAGGCATCGCGGCTTGCCTTGTCGCCAAGTGTGTTTAGATTCAACACTGTTTCACGTGAAACATCCAGGTTTTCCAGGATGGCCCAGCCGCAGGCGATGACTTCCGCGTCGGCGAGCGGCTCCGCCGGTCCAATGAGTTCCGTGCCGATCTGGTGGAACTGGCGATAGCGGCCCTTCTGCGGACGCTCGTAGCGGAACATCGGGCCGGCGTAGAAGACCTTCTGGGGCAAGGACTGGGTCAGGCCGTTGGACACGAGGGCGCGACAGACGCCAGCCGTGCCTTCGGGGCGAAGCGTGACGGAGTCGCCGCCGCGATCGTCGAAGGTGTACATCTCCTTCATGACCACGTCGGATGTCTCGCCCAGGGTGCGGGCGAAGACACGGGTGTCCTCAAAGATCGGCGTGATCCACTCCTCGAAGCCATAGGTGGCGGCGACGCGCCGAGCGGTATCGACGACATGCTGGAAGCGGCGCTGTTCCTCGCCAATCAGGTCATGGGTGCC
>CAXTXZ010000014.1:0-264 GCA_964248015.1 uncultured Rhodopila sp.
AGCTTCTGTCGTTCAAAGATGATCAGCCACATTCGGAGAATTTGAGAAGTGAAATTTCTGCTTGAGAACGGCACGATGCCGCGGATTAGGAGCAAGCATGACCAAGCGAACAGGATGGACCTTGCCGTTCTCGGGGATGAGAAGAGCCTGGCCAGGTTACCGCAAAATTTTGATGTGTATTTCAACCAAATTCATTGTTTAATACTCACTATCGCTGAAGCGAGAGCCGTGATTCATAACAGGAATAAAGCTCATTCTCACGGC
>CAXTXZ010000014.1:274-3560 GCA_964248015.1 uncultured Rhodopila sp.
TTTAGGAGCAAGTATGATCATGAGAACTGGATGGACCCCCACCCCGTCCTTCAAGGCTAAGATGGTCCTTGCCGTTCTCAGGCATCAGAAGAGCCTCGCCAGGTTGCCGCAAAATTTGATATGTATTTTAACCGGATCTATTGTCTAGTACTCACTATCGCTGAAGCGAGAACCGTGATTCGTAGCAGGAATAAAGCTCATTTTCACGGCAATGCCGATCCTCCTGACGAGCGAGGAACGCCAGGCACCTAAAATGTGGCTGGCTTGCGCAAAATCATAACCTGTGCCGGAGGCTGAACCTTCAAACATGCGACAGAACAATGTATTGCATTGGGAAGGCCTGTTCGTGAGCAGCCGGATGCCGCGCAACATGTGGCGCTGCGAGTTTGTCATTATCGAATGGAAAGCTCTCCACCCGACAACTGCACGTCATGCAACTAAAGGGCAAAAATCCCCTTAGCAGAGGCTAAACGTCGTATCGGCCAAACCCAGCACCTTTGTTTAACCCAGCGCTATCACCGTACAGGTTTAACTACCTGGCCCCATCACATTGATTTCCCTGCGTCACAAGCTCCAACTCGCGGACCAGAATGTTAGTAGAGAATCTAGCGGTTTCTCTCATTCACCTTCATCCACTGGAAATGCATGCATCTTCCTCATCAAGCTTCAAACTCCAGTCCAACAGAGAGAATCCGAGACTTCGCGCTTAAATTGGGTTTCGATGCAGTTGGCTTTAGCCGCGCCGAGTTAGATGCGCGGGTTCGTGAACACCTTGTCGCGTTTCTTGATGCAGGCTGTCATGGGGATATGGGATGGTTGGCTAATAGAGTTGACCATCGGGCACATCCGCAGTCCCTCTGGCCTGCCGCATGCAGTGTAGTCGTCGTGGGGCTTTCTTACTCACCGGCAGACGATCCACGCCGGATAACCCAGTTAAGAAGCCAGGGAGCTGTATCCGTCTACGCACAAAACCGAGACTATCACACGTTAATCAAGGGGCGCCTCAAGCATCTTGCACAATTCCTAGTATCGCGCTTTGCCTGCCAAGTGAAGGTGTTCGTCGACACTGCGCCTGTTATGGAGAAACCATTAGCAGAGCGCGCAGGGCTTGGATGGCAGGGGAAGCATACGAATGTCGTGTCCCGATCCCATGGTTCCTGGCTGCTTCTCGGAGAGATTTATACTGACCTCGATCTCCAACCTGATACTAGGTCGGCGAACCATTGTGGCTCCTGTTCTAACTGCCTTGATGTTTGCCCGACCCGAGCATTTACCGCTCCTTACCAACTCGATGCACGACGATGTATATCATATCTCACGATTGAACATCGCGGGCCTATTCCGCTGGAACTTCGTTCAATGATGGGCAACCATATATATGGATGTGATGATTGCCTGGCCGTTTGTCCGTGGAACAAATTTGCCGTTCCAACGACGCATCAGGCGATGGTCGGCCGTGCGGATCTCCAGGCGCCTGATCTGGCAAAATTGGCAGTCATCAATGATCAACAATTTCGCCGGATGTTCTCCGGCTCTCCGGTCAAAAGGATTGGGCGCAACCGCTTTGTGCGAAACGTTGCCATCGCCATAGGCAATTCGAACGATCAGAATTTACGTCCAGTTGCGGATACGCTGCGGCATGATCAGGATCTTGTAGTGGCGGATGCCGCAAACTGGGCGTTTGAGCGTCTTAGTGAATAAGAACCAGCCCATCAGTCCTCATTTACGAGCCGTAAAGCCTGAGCATACACAATCCTTCGTGGTAAACCTGTAGCCACACTCACCAATGCGGCTGCATCCTTCACCGTTAATGTTGCTAATGCGATACGCAGTCGCTCATCAAGGTCCTCAAAATCCTTAACCTCAGGTGGCCCAATTAGCAATGTAATCTCGCCACGAGGAGGTTCGTGAGAAAACATCTCCGTCAATTCGTGTATTTTTCCACGTTCCACCGTTTCAAATCGCTTGGTAAGTTCTCGTGCCACTGCGGCTGAGCGATCTCCAAAAACAGCTTGCAGATCGGCAAGAGTGTCAAGCAGACGGTGCGGCGCTTCGTGCCAAACTAGGGTTGCTGACAGGCCAGCGCGTTCAGCGGCTCGTAAATTGCTGAATGCCGCCCGTCGTGCTGCCTGTTTCGCATTTGGAAAACCAAGGAATAGAAAAGGCAAAGGAGGCAAACCCGACAGGATCAACGCAGTCAATGCCGCGTTTGGTCCAGGAACCGCCGTTACCCGAAGTTTTGCTGCTATGGCTGCTCGGACCAGTCGATAACCTGGATCTGACACAAGAGGGGTTCCTGCATCAGAAACCAGGCCGATCTTTTGACTCGCTCGAAGCTTTTCCAGAATTTGCGGTATCCGCAGGTCTTCATTATGTTCATGAAGTGTTTGAGTTTGAACGTGGATGTCCATGGCAGCAAGCAAGCGCCCGGTGCGGCGTGTATCTTCGCATAAAATAAGGTCGCATGCCGCTAAAGTATCCAATGCTCGGTTGGATATATCCGCCAAGTTGCCGATCGGCGTGGAAACCAGCACAAGGCCGGGCTGTAAAACAGGCTGGCCGTCTTGCAAGATATCGGGAGGTTCGGCCGATGGGTCGACTGGCATATTTTATCCTCATCTGCGTCCTCACGTTTTCAGGTTGTGCCGATCAGTCAGGAGGACGATATGGAACAGCCTTTCAGTCTGGCTGGGATCGATTCAGGCCGCTAGGCGAGGGCTCGTCCAATCAGCTTCCTACAGGCACGGGACCAACAGCAGCGATATTGTTGCCTTTAACGGGCACCCGAGCGGATCTTGGTAAAGTACTCCTGCAAGCCGCTCAGCTTGGGCTGCAGAATGCTAACACGCCTAGGTTAGACATCCTTGATACTGGCGGAACCGCAACCGGTGCTGCAATTGCTGCGACGTCTGCCATTAACAATGGTGACAGCCTGATAATAGGCCCCCTCACGTCTGTCGAAACAGCATCTGTATCGCAGATCACTCGAAAGGCCGGCATCCCGGTATTAGCGCTAACAAATGATACATCGCAGTCCGCCTCAGGCGTGTGGACCCTTGGAATATCACCTGATCAGCAGATCAATCGATTGGTGACCGCCACGCAGGCTCAGGGCAGGGGACAAATTGCGGCCTTGCTCCCTAATACGGATTTTGGACAAGCCTTGGCAAAAACCCTAATAAAAGCAGCGGAGTTGCAAGGTTTATCCACGCCTACAATCAAAATGCACGCCTCAGGTATGGCTGCCATCACTGCCGCCGCCCGGGACTTAGCGAATTACGCTAAT
>CAXTXZ010000014.1:3570-20169 GCA_964248015.1 uncultured Rhodopila sp.
AATCGTCGCGGGCCAATTGATGCAAAAGTCAGGGCGGCACGAGCATTAGGCACCCCAGAGGGACGTCATGAAGCCCAAGAGCTTGCCAGAACCGTAATACAGCCTCCACCCTTCAACGTGCTTCTCCTTGCCGATACAGGCGATGAATTGCAGGAGATAGCCGCTGTGCTGCCTTATTTTGACGTGGATCGGGCAGCGGTGCAAATCATTGGTCCAGCTTTATGGGCAGATCCAGCCAGTGGGTCAGGTGCGTTTGCAGGTGGTTGGTATGCAGCCCCTGATGTAACAGCGCGAGGCAAGTTTGTCGAGGCGTTTGCAGCGCAATACGGAACAAAACCGCCTCCTTTGGCGGATTTGGCGTATGATGCGGCTGCCATCGCGCGCGTTATTCTAAATTCCAGAGGTGTCGATTTGCTGGCACTGACGCAGCCAAATGGCTTCGCTGGCTCCGATGGATGGATAATATTCTCGGCAAATGGCGAAGTCAGGCGAGGTCTGGCTGTTTATAAATTAGAGCATGCTGGCTCAACATTGATCCAACCGGTGCCGGAACCTTCGAATGCGCTGGGTCTGTAGTGTAAGTCATACGGCCCTATAGTCAGAAAGAACCACCGGACGGGAAGAGCATCAAGGCTGGACAACCAGTTTACAAGGTTCTTGCAAAGCCCGTGTTCCCTCACACAAAGAGCCTGCTGCCTTCATTCAATTTTTTCCTGGCCATAGGAGGATAGTTGCGTGCGCAGGGTTTGCGTAGCGACCAAATCCAAATTACCCTCGGCATCAAGCACGACAGCATAGTCTTGATGGGCGCTATCGGAAGAAACCAAGCCATCACGCACGTCGTCGAAGACGCGGAGGGGATCTCGGGTTACCGGGTCACCCATGCCAGCGCCGCCGGGAAGTTCAAGGATTAGTCTCTCACCATCGGGAATGACCTGGAAACCTTTCGTTCGAAGCACCTTCCCGGTCTTTTGGGCGACCCGGCCGGCGGCGCCATTCATCCCGCCCTCGCGTCCTTTTGGCACGTTAGCGATGCGATCGAAACTCGCATTCACAGCGAACTCGAGATCGCCTTTCGTAGCCAACTCGATAATCTGTCCAACGCCCCCTCTGGTTCGGCCTGCGCCCCCAGAATCCCCCTTGAGTTCTTTGCGCCAGATAATGATTGGCGCAACATTTTCAGTCGCTTCAACAGGCATCGTGCGGACACCTGATGGGAAGGCTGTGGCGTCCAAGCCATCTTGTGCCGGGCGCGCGCCCGTGCCTCCGGAATTGAATGTGATAATTTCGAAATCTGTTATCACGGCTTTATTGCCACGGGCTTGACCGGAAATTGCGCCACCGCCTCGTAGAGGGGGATTCCACAACGCAGAGGCGCCTTCCGCCGTGACGCGTTCGGGAACCGCTTGGTGCAGGCAACCCATTACCAGGTCAGGAAGCAAATGACCAATAACGTGACGGACAGAGACGGGATAGGGATGTGGGGCGTTCAGGATGCAGCCCTCGGGGATTTTTATCCGGAATGGAACCAGTGACGCCCAGTTGTTTGGAATGTCTGGGGCAACGACGCATTTAAGGCCAAAGCATGTATACGCTCGGCAGTAGGCAGGGGGGACGTTGATGCCTCGCCCGGATAAACCAGAGGTGCCGGCGAAATCGATGTCTATTCCGTCATCAAGAAGGGTGAGCGATGCGGCGAGTCGAACGGGCTCCTCGTAGCCATCGGAGTAAATCTCGTTCCGATAGGTGCCATGTGGGATTCGGGCGATTTCGGCCAAAGTAGCGCGATAGGAGCTGTCGAAGATAAAGTCAGCCAGCACATCAAGGCTGCCCATGTCGAATTCGTCCATCATCTCGGTAAGGCGGCGAGCACCAGCGTCGTTACAAGCGCAGAGTGAGTAAATATCGCCTTCAAGCTCGACAGGAAGACGAGAGCCGGCGCGAATGAAGTCGAAAAAAGTCTCGTTCGGCGTGCCCTGGGCAAAACACTTTAAGATCGGAATATAAAGACCTTCTTCATAAACTGAGCGGCCCTCAGGCCCCATCCCAAGGCCGCCAATATCTATGACGTGTGCGGTGTTGGCAAACAACCCGACAACTGCACCATTGTGAAAGGCCGGGGTTACCACCGTGAGATCATGCAAGTGGCCAGTGCCAAGCCAAGGGTCGTTGGTGATGTAATGGTCGCCAGGCCGCATGACGGAGGGTGGAAATTTTTGGAGAAAATGGCCAACCGACTCGGCCATTGAATTGACATGGCCGGGCGTGCCGGTAACCGCTTGCGCCATCATGCGGCCTTGCAGATCGAAGATGCCAGCGGATAAGTCACCGGCTTCTCGAACGGTGGTGGAGAAGGCAGTGCGGATCATGATCTGCGCCTGCTCTTCCACAACGGCGATCAGACGGCTCCACATGACCTGGCGGCGGATTTGAGCCAAAGCAGTGGTGTCATTCGGCATAGATTTTCTTGTCCAGGTCCGTTGCAGACGTTAGAGCAGATCCCGTTCAGGTTGCTTGCCTGAACGGGTGAAGATGCTCGCTGAAACAATATGCCAGGGTTTTTCCGTGAGCCAATGCGAACGGAAAAAGCTCTAGTGGGCACACACGAAGCAGATGACAATCAACCATCATGGATCACGCGTCATTTCCAGATAGCCCAACGTGTTGACAACCACTGTCCAACCTGGGCCAATCAGGGTTGACGTCTCGTCTTCCGCAACGACTGCTGGGCCGGCTATGGTGCTACCTGACAGCAGGGCGTGGCGGTCGTGGATTTCCCAATCTGAGACATCGCCAGTCATGGTATCACGCACTGTCTGGGTTCGGCCGGGCTTTGACTTGTTAAAATGCAGAGGCATTGTCGGCGGTGCCGTGACTTCACTTGTGATGGTTGTAATGACCATGGCATAGCTCATGATTTCAACGTCCGATCCAGGAACCGGACGGTCAAAAAAACGAGCGTACTCCTTATCATATTGTGCGCGTATAGCAGGTAGATCGTCATCAGCTAATACCGTGTTGGGGAATGGCACAGGGATTTCATGGCCTTGGCCCACATACCGCATGTAGGCGGTACGGGTTTCGGTCACGGGTGCGCCAAAGCTGCTTTTTTGCACCGCATTCAGGGCCTCCTGACGCATGGCGTTGAAAAGTTCATTGACAACAGTAACGTTGAATGTTGACAGGCGCTGATACAGACTGCGGACGACCTCGTAACCTATGGGAGCGCGCAGGAAACCAATAGCGCTCCCGACGCCTGCCCCGGCAGGAACAAGAACGCGCGTGACGCCAATTTTTTCGGCCAATCTATAGGCGTGGACGGGACCGCCGCCCCCAAAGGCGATCAAGGTACGGCCCTCATAGGTCTTGCCAGACTCAATCGCATGCACTCGGGCGGCATTGGCCATGTTTTCATCGACCATTTCCACGACGCCAAGGGCTGCAAGTTCCGTATCCAAATCGAGTTTGGTGCCGACATCCACACGCAAGGCATCATGTGCGGCGCCGACATCAAGTTTCATCGAACCGCCAGCGAAACGGAGTGGTTCATATCTGCCTATTAAGAGATTTGCGTCGGTGACAGTGGGCCGAGTTCCGCCTCGACCGTAGCAGGCCGGTCCGGGATTTGCTCCGGCGCTCTCCGGGCCGACGCCAATCCGCCCCATTGCATCGACGTGCGCGACGGAGCCGCCACCGGCGCCAATCTCAACCATTTCAATCACGGGTATGCGCAGGGGCAAGCCGGAACCCTTGCGAAAGCGCCCGACTCGAGCAACCTCAAACGTGCGGGCGGTTTGCGGCTTGTAATTGTCAATCAGGCAGATTTTAGCCGTGGTGCCGCCCATGTCAAAAGACAGCACGCTGTTCAGGCCACACTCGCGGGCAATATGGGCGGAAAAAATAGCGCCTCCGGCAGGGCCGCTTTCAACCAGGCGGATGGGAAAGCGACGAGCAATGTCAACCGTCGTCAGGCCGCCACCCGACATCATTAGGAATAGTGGAGCAACGACGCCAGCCTCATGCAGGTCGGCCTCCAGCCGACTTAAGTAGCGGGCCATCATCGGCTGGACATAGGCGTTGGCGACGGTGGTGGAGAAGCGTTCCCATTCACGCATCTCGGGCGAGACTTCCGATGATAGCGAGATCGGGACACCGGGCATTTTCTCGTGAAGGATTGCCTGAATACGGCGCTCATGTACTGGATTAACAAAGGCGTGCAGCAGCCCAACAGCAATGCTTTCCACCTTTTGCTGTTGCAGGATCGGGATCAGCGCCTGCACGGCGGCCTCATCTAGCGGGCGTAGTACCATGCCATTGTTATCCAGCCGTTCCGGCACCGGCAGGCGCAGGTAACGTGGCACGAGCGGCTTTGGCAGGACAATGTTCAGGTCATATTGGTCATAGCGGCTTTCGTTACCCATGGCGATAACGTCCCGAAAACCTTCGGTTGTAAGCAAAGCGGTGCGAGCACCTTTGCGTTCAATGATTGCATTGGTTGCCAGGGTGGTGCCGTGGATGATCAGCTCGATGTCGCAGGGCGCTACGCCGGCCGCCTGAGTAATTACCTGTACGCCGGCCATGGCCCCCTGTTCGGGCGCGGCAGGCGTTGTCAGCACCTTGATCGTGGTGCGTTTGCCGCCGTGCTCCAGAGCCAGGTCGGTAAAGGTGCCGCCGATATCCACGGCAAGCCGAGCAGACGTCATCTAGAAGGTCCTTGCGGTGTTTTGTTCCTGAGCGCCATCTTCAGCGTCTGCCAAGTTTAGCAATGGACGCATGAACATGGCACAACGTGTCATAGGCAATCCCAAGGGCGCGATCGCATTTTTGCCCGCCCATGCAGCGCGCAACATGATCCGCGGCTTGAATGAGGGGCGGAAGGCCCGAAAACTTTCCAAAACAAAGTCGCCCATATGACCGCTGACCAGAGGCCGATGCCGTGCTCTATAAGTATGGGACAAGCTAGTCGCTGAACTGGAAGACGCTTGCCGGCTCGTCGGTGAATGCCCAGCAGCGGCCTAGATGGCCGAGCATTTCTTCCACATACGGCGCTGTGGCGCAGAGTTGCTCAAAATGGTTCTCCGGCACCGTCAGCCCAGCGCGTTTGCAGATTGCCGCGATTTCAGCTCTGCGGGCTTGTCCGATATAGGCCTTGGCCGGTGACGGAACAGGTGGGGCGAGTAGCGGAACGGCCTTCGGGTCCAGTTCCGGGCGGCGGGCTTTCCAAGATGTCGCATCCTCGTAGGCCTTTGCCACGCGCATCACCATGGCATCGGCGAACGGACGCCCGACGACCTGCATGGATAGCGGCAAGCCCGTCTCGGTGAATCCGATGCACTGCACCAGGGCAGGGCCACCGGTCACGTTGAACGGCGTGGTAACTGAGTTTTGCTGCCAGAAGTTGATGGTGCGCCAGGCATCAAGACGGGCAGCCGGGCCAGGTCCAGCAGTCAGCAAGACATCGTATTTAGCATAAAATGGCGCCATTTCGTTTATCATGACTCGACGTTGCCGCGCTGCCTGCACCGCATCCGGGCCGCTGATCAGCAAGGCCCCAAGCGCTCGGCCAAGGAAATCGGCGCCGAACTCGTTCAGTCGGGTGCGTAGGACAGGCTCGTGAACGGCGAAAAGTTCGCTTTCGGCGCTGGTGATCTTCACTGCGTGATAGTCGGCGGCGGGTCGGATGCGAGCGTCCTCGATAACGGCGCCTAGGCCACGCAGCACGTCATAGGCGTCCTCCAGCGCGGCTTTGACGGCCGGAACAACGGGAACGTCTTCCTCATAAAGGTGACGTAGCACGCCAATGCGCAAACCTTTGACGCCAGCCTTCAGCTCTGCGCGGTAATCCGGCACCGCACGCCCGGCGCTGGCTGGGTCCTTCGGGTCATGGCCGGCGATGGCTTGCAGCATGATGGCGCAGTCTTCAACGGTCCAGGTCATCGGGCCAGCATGATCATAGCTGAAGCTGTTGGTGTAGACGCCGGAGCGGCTGACCAGCCCGTAGGTTGGCTTCAGGCCGACGAGGCCGCACAGCGCCGCGGGATTGCGAATCGATCCGCCAGTGTCCGAGCCAAGGGAACCGGCGGCAAGGCCGGCCGCGACGCTGGCGCCGGACCCGCTGGAGGAACCGCCAGTGGCATGCTCACGGTTCCAGGGATTGCGCGCGGCCGGCCAGGGCAGGTCGAAGGACGGGCCGCCATGCGCGAATTCATGTGTGGCCAGCTTGCCAAGAAGGATGCCGCCGCTCTGGTAGAGCTTTGAAACGGTGGTCGCGTCGAACCCAGGGATATAATCGGCGCGGGTGCGGGAATGGCAGGTCGTGCGGATGCCGGCTGTGCAGTAAATGTCCTTCAGAGCGAACGGGATGCCGTGCATCGGCCCGAGATAATGACCAGCGGCGATCTCTCGCTCTGCCGTTTTCGCCTGGGCCAGGGCGTGCTCCGCCGTGACCAGAAGATAAGAGTGCAGTTGTGGATCGATCGCCTCGATTCGATTGAGATAGGCGCAGGTAAGATCGACCGGCGACAGCCGCTTGGTCTCGATCAGGCGAGCAGCCTCGGTAATGCTGAGGAAATGCAGGTCGGTTGATTGAGGAGCCGCATCATCGGGCATGTTGGGACATCTTCCCCTGGAATGTTTGCCGAACGGTTCCCCTTGCCGCGTTTGCTTTGCGCCGCGTGCAGCGCGTAGTTTCGCGCATCCTGCCGCGAGTGCAAGAGCCCGATCACATTCATGCCGGGGCCGATGTGCGGCCGCGGCCAAGTTGGCGTAGAAGAACCATGAACTGACGAAGGTGCCTCCGTGCGGCGAGAAAGCATACTGATGATCTGGATCGGCGGCATCGTATTGGCCGTGGCGCTGTATCTGATTGGACCGGATCGGTTCCTGGACGCGCTGCTGAACCTGTTCGATACCGTCGATATGGCGTTCCATAATCTGGCGTTTGTGCTGGGCGCTCAGGCTTACGGGGTCGTGCGGGCGCTGGCGCTGGCGCTCTATGTCGTGTTTGCGGTGCTGGCGGTGCTGGCCTCGCAACGAGGGCACCGCGGGTTCTGGCCGCTGGTTATCGTCAGCGCGCTGTTCTTGATGCTGGTGTGGCGGCCTTACGAGGGCGGGTTCGCGCCTATCAGCCGCTGGTGCGCCGCCTTGGTCATGGTGTTGATAGGGGCAGTGCTAATGTCGCAGCGTCTGACCAGCCCGCCACCGGGCGCCGTGGGCCCGCCGCCTTACCCAATGGGACGCGGACGTTGAGTATGGATCAGGTTTCACCGGATGACCCGCGGGCGAGAAACGCGGATAAGGTTACACGGCCGCAGCAGACGGCGCGGCTGGCTCTGGCTGTCCTGCTGACGTTGCTGGGCCTGTGGACGCTCCACCGCTATGTGCCGGCACTGATGTGGGCGGCAATTTTGGCAATAGCCGTCTGGCCGCTGTACAGACGGGCGATGCGGCGATGGCCGCCGGGAAAGCATAACGTGCTCCTGCCAGGAATGTTTACATTGGGAGTCGGGCTGATCTTCATCGTGCCCCTTGTCCTTGTTGGATACCAAGTAGGCAAGGAGGTGCATTCAATCTTCACCGCCATCGACCAGGCGCGTACTGAAGGCGTCCAGGCGCCTGCCTGGCTGGAGCATCTGCCAGTCGGCGCACAGTCAGCGACCAACTGGTGGAACGAAAACCTCGCGAACCCCGAGGGTGCCTCGGCTTTGCTGAAGCGGGCGCGTGAATCCCAGTTCGTCACGGATGGGCGCGAGCTTGGCGCCGAGGTTGTGCATCGGCTGGTGCTGTTCGGGTTCATGCTGCTGACGCTGTTCTTTCTCTTTCGCGATGGCGACAGCGTGACGGAGCAGTTGCGTACCGCCAGCGCGCGAGCCTTCGGCGAGGCGGGGGAGCGGATTGGGCGGCAGATGATCGCGTCCGTGCACGGCACGGTGGATGGCCTGGTGCTGGTCGGCCTGGGCGAGGGTTTCATCATGGGTATTGCCTATGTCGCAACCGGGGTGCCGCATCCGACGTTGTTCGGTCTGTTCACGGCCGTGGCGGCAATGGTGCCTTTTGGCGCGCCCGTGGCGTTCGGCGTCGCCGCCTTGCTGCTGCTGGTGAACGCCAGCGTGGCCTCGGCCATCGTCATAGGGGTGCTGGGGATGGTGGTGTCGTTTGCCGCGGATCACTTCGTACGCCCGACACTGATTGGCAGCACGACGCGATTACCGTTCCTATGGGTATTGCTGGGCATTCTAGGCGGGGTTGAGACGTGGGGGCTGCTGGGGCTTTTCCTCGGGCCCGCGATCATGTCAGCGTTGATTCTGTTATGGCGGGAATGGTCAGGCCAGGGCGAAACCAACTGACAGGATCGCCGAGCTGGTAATTGATATCGGCTGCGTGCCAACCAAGCCGATGTTGGATGCTTGAGCATGCCTTCGATTGAGACGGTCGCCTCCCCCTCAAGACTCAGCGGCCAACCCCATATAAGATCCGATCAATGGCAAAGGAGGCTATGGTCATGAGTGCTGTAACGGAAACCGCCACGCTGGGTGGTGGGTGTTTCTGGTGCCTGGAAGCTGTCTTCAAGGACTTGCGCGGCGTTAGCTGGGTGATGTCGGGTTATGCCGGCGGGCATGTCACGAACCCAAGCTATAAGGCGGTTTGCAGCGGGCGCACCGGGCACGCCGAGGTTGTGCAGGTCAAGTTCGATCCGGCCGAACTCGATTATGCCGACCTGCTGCGGGTGTTCTTCTCGATCCACGACCCTACGACGTTGGACCGTCAAGGCAATGACATTGGGTCGCAGTATCGCTCGATCATCTTAACCCACTCCGAAGCCCAGGCGGCAACAGCGCGTGTGGTGATGGGGGAAATCACCGCGGCGAAGATCTGGACAGGTAAGCTGGTGACGCAGGTCGAGCCGCTGACGGTGTTTTACCAAGCCGAGGAAGAGCATCACGATTATTTCGCGCGCAACCCCTGGAGCGGCTATTGCCAGGTTGTGGTGGCGCCAAAGGTAGTGAAGTTCCGTAAGCTGTTCGCGGAGCGGGTGAAGCGGGACGCGGCGGAATAGGGCAACTGACGGGTCGATTTTCGTGGCCGGTTTGGCCACCCGATCCGATGCGATCCTGTTTTGGGCCGCTTGACCGTGTGCTCGCCGCCCATGGAAAGTCTTGCGTAAGGCGCGCGTGGTCAGGGCATGGCTCAACCACTACAACAATCGGCGAAGGAAACTGCCCCATGAACCTTAACTTCACTCCCGAGGAAATCGCTTTTCGCGAAGAGGCGCGGCAGTTCTTCCGCACCGCCATTCCGTCCTCAATCCGCGCGAAAGTCGCCGAGGGCGAGGGCCTGACTCGCGATGACATGATCACCGCGCAGCGCATCCTGAATGCGCGCGGCTGGGCGACGGTGAACTGGCCGGTCGAGTGGGGCGGACAGGACTGGTCGTCCATACAGGTCTATCTCTACCAGGACGAAATGCAGCAGGCTGACTGCCCAGCACCGATCCCCTTCAACGTATCCATGGTGGGACCAGTCATCGCGCAGTTCGGCAGCCAAGAGATCAAGCAGCGCTTTCTGCCCGCTACCGCCAACGCGGATATCTTCTGGTGCCAGGGCTTCTCCGAACCTGGGTCAGGGTCGGACCTTGCGTCGTTGCGCACCAAGGCAGAACGCGTCGGAGACAAATATGTTGTCAACGGCCAGAAAATCTGGACGACGCTGGCGCAGTACGCCGACTGGATCTTCTGCCTGGTCCGCACCGATCCTTCCGCCAAGGCGCAGGAGGGTATTTCTTTCCTGCTAATCGACATGAAGACGCCCGGCATCACCATTCGCCCGATCATCACCATTGATGGCGGCCGCGAAGTGAACGAAGTGTTTTTCGACAACGTCGAAGTGCCAGCCGAAAATCTTGTCGGACAGGAAAACAAAGGGTGGGATTATGCCAAATTCCTGCTCGGCAACGAGCGCACTGGGATCGCCCGCGTCGGCGCGTCCAAGGCCAAGATTGCCCGGATCAAGCAGTTCGCCGCCATGGAGTTCGCCGGCGAAAGGCCGTTGATCGAGGCGCCACGGTTCCAGGAAAAACTGGCGGCGGTCGAGGTCGAGCTTAAAGCGCTGGAGATGACCCAGCTACGCGTCGTATCTGATGAACGCAAGCTGGCAAAAGGTCGGCAGAACCCGGCGTCATCAATCTTGAAGCTGAAGGGTTCGGTCATCCAGCAGCAACTGACGGAATTGCTGATGGAAGTCGTGGGGCCATACATGCTGCCGTACCAGCGCGATTTCGACGGCAACAACGAACCGGTCATCGGCCCGGAGTACGCCTCCGAGGCGGCGCCAATGTACTTCAACTTTCGCAAGGTCTCGATCTACGGCGGCTCGAACGAGATCCAGCGCAATATCATCGCCAAAGCGATACTGGGGCTGTAATGGATTTCGATCTGACAGAAGAACAACGCCTCTTGAAGGAAAGCGTCGACCGCTTCGTCGCTGATCAGTATGGGTTTGAACAGCGCAAGAGATACCTGCGCGAACCCGCCGGTGCCAGCGCGGCAATGTGGGATCAGATCACTGAACTTGGCCTTTTGGGGCTGCCGTTCGAGGAAACCCTTGGCGGCTTTGGCGGTGGCGGCGTGGAAACGGCCATTGTCATGGAAGCATTTGGCAGGGCGCTGGTGCTGGAGCCGTATTTCGCCACGGTCATTCTAGGAGGCGGGTTGTTACGAAGGGCGGCGTCGGCATCCGTGTTGGGGGCCCTGGCGCCGCGTGTTGCCTCTGGCAAGCTAAGGCTGGCTTTTGCACATGTCGAACGGCATTCCCGATACGATTTAGCGGACGTTGGCACCACGGCCCGGCGTGACGGCGCCAACTACATCCTGGACGGCGCCAAAAGCGTGGTTATCCACGGCGACAGCGCCGACCAGATCCTGCTGACAGCCCGCATCGGGGGGGAGCGCAGAGCACGTAACGGCATCGGGTTGTTCCTGTGTGATCCGGCGGCTCCTGGCGTAGTGCGGCGCGGCTATCCGACACAGGATGGCTTGCGAGCAGCGGAAATCACGTTGGATGGGGTTCGGGTTGGCCAGGACGACCTGCTGAACGACGACGCGCTGCCGGCAATCGAACATGTGGTCGACGAAGCCATCGCGGCGCTTTGCGCGGAAGCGGTGGGCACGATGCAGGCTATGCATGAGCTAACGCTGGAATATCTTAAAACGCGTAAGCAGTTTGGTCGCCCGATCGGTTCATTTCAGGTGCTGCAGCATCGGTCAGTCGACATGCTCGTGGCGCTGGAGCAGGCCCGCAGCATGGCAATGTTCGCCGCAGTCATGGCATCGGAGGAAAATCCTCTGGAGCGGCGGCGCGCGATCTCGGCTGCCAAAGTGCAAATCGGCCGTTCCGCGAGACACATCGGGCAGGAGGCAATCCAGTTGCATGGCGGTATCGGCATGACGGCCGAGTATGCTGTCGGTCATCACTTCAAGCGCGCGACAGTGATTGATCAGTTGTTCGGGGACGCCGACACGCAACTTGCATATTTGGCAGCCAATGGTGGGCTGTTCGGCAGGGCAGCCTGATGGTGGTCTTGCTGGACCTGGACGGGACACTGGTGGACTCGCGGCCTGGCATTGAGGCCAGCCTGCGGTTCATGCTTGCCACAATGGGGCATGATCCGACGGCGGCCGCTGACTTGACCTGGGCAATTGGTCCGCCACTCAGCATCTCAATCGCAACATTGCTCAAGATGTACGATGATGATCGAGTAACCAAGGGTTTAACGATATATCGCGCGCGTTATTCCGAAGTGGGTTTATATGACTGTTCCGCTTATCCCGGCGTGGCGGACATGCTGACGGCGCTGGTGCGTGCAAGGCATGTTCTGTGCCTGGCTACGTCCAAGCGACAGGATTTCGCTAAACGGGTGCTGGACTATCTCAAATTTCAAGAATTCATCCCAACGGTCTATGGAGCACTGCCCGGCGGCGGCCTGGATGACAAGAAAGACATGTTAGCGGAACTGCTGCGGGTCGAGGGTTATGAAGCGGCAAGGACCGTCATGGTGGGTGACCGACTGCACGATATCCACGCGGCACAGGCCAACAGCTTACGCTCGATTGGCGCACTATGGGGCTATGGTGGTAGCGCCGAACTTGAAGCAGCCGGCGCCGACGCATTCGCTGCCATCCCAGAGGATGTTCCAGGGTTGATCCACGGCTGATTGTTGTCAGGATCAGGTGCATCATGTTTAGCAAAGGCCAGTATGGCAGCCTATCTCTGGTCGCCGCGCCATAAGTTTTGTCCACATTGACAGAGCAGGGTGCCGTTCAATTAGACACAATACGCAACATGCGGCGTCGTGTCGTTGAAGAAGTTTCGGCAGGAAGGTGAAGGGGCAGTAGCGGCGCTTGGTCGCGTGCACCGTGGCCTACGGTATCAGCCTCCTCGATTTCCGCCTCTGGTATGTCGTGCTGGCCAAGATAATTGGAAGCAAGATGGCGGAATGCATAATCCAGCAAGGACGTTGCTGCATGCACGGCAGGGTCTCCCTCAACCACGCCGGCCGGGCCGAACCGGGTGAACGTGAACGCCTCCACAAAGCGTTCCAAAGGAACCCCGTGTTGAAGACCCAGGCTGACGGCAAGCGAAAAATTGTCCATTAGGCCACGGAAAGCAGGCCCTTCCTTATGCAGGGCGATAACAATCTCTCCCAATGAGCCATCGCTGTATTCGCCTGTGCGCACGAACAATCTATGTCCACCAACAGAGGCTCTTTGGGTGTACCCGCTGCGGCGACCGGAAAGTTCTCGGCGCTGCGCAGGGACTGTGTGCACCGTCCGGACAACCGGACGTGGCGGCATCTTGTGGATGAACGGGGCAACGGCGTCGTGCATCGCTGCGTGATGCGCCACGGAATGCGTTGGGATTGGACTATCGCCGCCAAGGCTGGTTGCCAAAGCTTGCTCAGCTGTAACACCATGGATCGCCAACCAACCTCGAGCCGCTCGCGTTAATCCACCACTAGGACTGATGGCGGAAAAAGCTGGCGCTATACCGCCAGTCTCGCAGCCAAGCAATGCTTCTGTAAGCCCTGAGCAATTGATCGCGGTCGTTGCGCGGTGCTGCAGGCCATCGAACTCTGCGGCGGCTTGCCGGGCGGCACGGGCGGCTTCGGGCAAGCCGCGAACAGGGCTGTGCGCGGCTGAGGTCGACCAAGTCATTTCGGATAGACGCATAGGGACATGAAGCCGACCAAGCCGTCCCGACGCTGCGTCAGCCCTGCCGCGGATAATGCAGGCCAAACTGCCAGCGACATCCCGTGCCGCATCAGAAGCGTAGTCAACACCAATGACAGCCAGCAACCCGGCCAGATCAGCCACGCCTACATCAATATTACGCGCTAGAGGCGCTGCGAAGTGCAGCGCGAAAACGGCCGTTTCGACAGCTTCAGCGAGATCCGCCAGATCAAGTTGCCCGTCATCATCGAGAAAAGCCGGAAGATTAAGCACAAAACCAGGTTCATCTGCGGCGCACAGAGCCCACACTGCTTCCGTTGGGGCGCCCCGTTGAAGCAATAAAAGGCGGTGAAGCCGGTTGGCCAAAGATACGTTAAGGCCAGCCTGTTGCGCAGCCGCGGCAATCGGATCGATCCAGGTTTGCGCGGCGGCCGGGAGCGACACGAAGCCATCACCAGGAGCAAGTGCCGCCAGGGCGGCGGCGGCCGACTCGCTCCAAGTGGCCGGCACTGAAATCGCTCGCGGCGCGGTATCGGGATCGGGCGCCACCTTGGTCTGCCGCATCCTTACGCCGTGCCAAACTCTATAGTGAGAGATTCGATCGTTCTTCATAAGCCGGATGATAAACAGGAGCCTGCCACCGCTCATAGCACATTTTGTGGTCCACTAACGCCGAATCGTCACTATGTTGTGGATAAGTCTGAATGAACCTAGGCTTGTGCCAGCGCCTGGCGCTGATGCTCGTGGCAAGTGGCAAGGTGGACCAAACGACGAAGCGTTGTTATACGTCACGTTATGAATATCGGAACATGGTTGTTTACCAAGTTGAGGGGTCGGCACATCGGCACGGATGACGCCGGCAACATGTATTTTGAAGAAAAACGCCAGCGGCCGGGTAGCCTGCGTAACCGCCGTTGGGTCATGTACGCTGGCATGGTCGAAGCCAGTGTTGTGCCGCCCGAGTGGCACGCCTGGCTGCACTACACGACAGACCTGCCCTTGCCCGCGGGTGATCGGAAAACCTGGCAGAAGCCACACCTGGCGAATGCTACAGGAACGCCTTTTGGCTATCGGCCACCTGGGCACGACTACGAAGGCGGGCATCGTACCAGGGCGACTGGCGATTATGAAGCCTGGATACCGAGTTAGCATTGACATGAGGCGTCATGGCGTAGCGGAAATTCTGGCCGGCGGAATTGTGCTGGCGATTGCTTTCGGCTTCATGGCTTATGCTGTTGCCCATTCCGGGCGCAGCACCGGGGCCGGTTATACCCTCCAAGCGCGGTTTGATCACATTGACGGGTTATCCATTGGTGGCGACGTGCGAATCGCAGGGGTAAAAGTCGGTATGGTGACCGATGAACGGATTGATCCAAAGAGCTTTTCGGCAATTGTCGCCATGACAATACGTAACGAGATCCAGTTGCCAAAAGATACGGCTGCCGAGATCACTAGCGAGAGCCTGCTGGGCGGCAAATATATTTCTTTGTCGCCAGGCGGTGACAACACAAGCTTGAAACCTGGACAGACGATCACGATTACCCAGTCATCGGTCAGCCTGGAACAGCTTCTGGGCAAATTCATTTTTAGCGTGACCAGCTTGAACGGTTCAAAGGACGGAGGCAAGCCATCAGGTGCTGATCAAGGTGGTGGCGCCAGTTCGTTGGCGCCTTCCAAATAGCTGATTAAGGGGTTATTCCGGATGATCCCTGACGTTCCCGCCAGATGGCCCGGTCTTGAAGGTCAAGCCGTCGGCTGTCGAGAAAAACTGAAAATGCTGGCTGAGAACCACGCAGAGGCAGCGCAAGTCCTGCGGGACGTGTTTGAGGACGCAGTGCTCATGGGGGTAAACGAGCAGGCGATGCGGCAGATACTGATTGACATCGTTGAAGGCTTGGAATCGCCCAAGCGTTCATGGTGAAGGCATGTGGGTGGCTCGCGGTAACGGGATTAACTTTATCGGTGCCCGCCATGGCGCAACGGCCGCCGCTTCAGGAGCAAACTTTGCCGCTGTCCCAAGCCCAACCGTCTATCGTAGCGCCAAGTCAAGAGACCCAGCCTTCTTTGATTGTGCCGCCGCTGGTATCGTCATCGTCCGACGGCCGGAACAAATGGCTGCCGGCAAAAGCAGTGAGGTTGCAGGTGCTGGACAAGGTGAACGGCCTAGCGACAACGCTGACAGTGCAGGTTGGGGAAGCGACGGCGTTTGGCTCTCTGACCATTATGGCAAGGTCGTGCATGGTGCGAGCGCCAGACCAGCCTGTGGACTCAGCCGGTTACTTGGATGTGACGGACAGTCATTCCGACTTTATGCGCTTTGCAGGTTGGCTGCTGGCGAACGAGCCATCCGCATCAATGATGCAGCACCCGATTTACGACATCCGTGTTACCGGGTGCGCCTGACCCATGAACGCGCTGCCGCCCTTCCGCCATGCTGCCCTGATGTTGGACATGGACGGCACCCTGATAGATCTTGCGCTGACGCCAGACAGCGTGGTTGTGCCTGCTGGGCTGCCTGAGGTTATAGCGTCGCTCCGTAGCGCGTTGAATGGCGCATTGGCAATTGTTACCGGTCGTCCGATAGAGACAGTAGATCGGTTATTTGGTGATGCGCCCGGCGCTGTCGCTGGGGAGCACGGCGGCGCTATCCGGGCCGCCTTCGCCGAAAAGATAGAGCGACCAGACCTGCCAACGCCACCGGAAGAGTGGCTGACTATGGCCGAAAGTTTAGTGCAATCCTTCCCAGGTGCTTTGCTGGAACGGAAGACACGAGGCTTTGCGCTGCATTACCGACTTGCCCCTGCTGCCGGTCCGGTCTTCCAAGCGGCGCTGACGACATTGGTTCAAGCAACGCCAGGGTTTCAACTTCTGCCCGCGCATATGCTTTGGGAGATCCGGCCAAAGGGCGCGGACAAAGGACAAGCCGTAGTGGCGCTGATGCGGCGCCCACCATTTTTAGGGCGATTGCCGATCTTTATTGGCGACGATGTAACGGACGAGGATGGCATGCGGGAAGCGCGTCGTCTTGGCGGCGCTGGCTACCGTGTCGATGCCGTGTTTGGTACTCCCGAAGGTGTGCGAACATGGCTTCGCTGCTCTGCAGAACTGCGCGCCTGGGCACCATTGCCATGAAATTGACAGATTATTTGGTTCGATCTTTTGATTGTGACCTGAGCCTGCAAAACTCCTCCCGTTTTGACTGGAGTTCGCCCGAGGAGGCGGAGACGAAGGGATCGCGTTTCACGGAAGAGCAGGTCATTGCTGGCGGATGCCATGCTGGACAATGCGGTGTTGAAAGATGTCGCATCGAAAAGATGACGCCCGTGGCCAGGAGGAACGCCGTGCCGGCGGCGCGCGAGGCGCACGGCATCAGCGA
>CAXTXZ010000015.1:0-19550 GCA_964248015.1 uncultured Rhodopila sp.
AGCGCGGTTCTCACCGAAGCCAACTTGCAGGCGCTCTACGGGGTGGAAATGCGGAAGTTGTCATTCCAGCACGCTGGCCAAACAATCGAAACCGTGGTGCCCGTGCTTAACAGTGATCCTGAACCGTAAGCCGCTCACCTGACGATCAGGGACCTCGGGACTTCTTAATTCGCAAAGGTATCCAAGAGTTCGGTTCCAGATCATTCCCTTGCCCGGCAGAGCTTTCGTAACATCAGCCTGATGGCTGCCTGCGACCTGGAAAGCGGCAATCGTCAACAAACCGACACAATGCAAGGCATGCCAAATGCGCTAAGGGAGTTGACCACCAAAAGGCTTCAAGGCGTGTCCGATGGCATCATGCAGGCCAACAGGGTTTGGCAAGCGCAGCAGCCTCTGGCCCATGCGGATGCGGTCACCCTCCCGCACCGTGTCGGCCACCGCCAGCCCTCTTGGCGCAAGCACGATGAGCGTGGAGCCATGTTCGAACCATCCCATCTCCGCGCCCTTGGCCAAGGCGGCGTCGCAGCCATGGCGCCGGCGGATCGGCAGGCGCCCATCGGTCCCGAGCGGCAGGAAGCTCAGCCGTATCCCGGAAACCAGTATCGCGGCCACGGCGACCAGCGTGAGCGGTCGCCCGCTGGCGGACAGCGCGGCGCGGACCACCACGCGTTCGTTGCGGCAGAACAGGCGGCGCACCCTGCGCAGCGTGGGCGGGTTGACGTTCCAGCAATCGCCGAAGACGTGGCGCACCTGCTCCACCCGGCAGTCGTGCGGCGCGTGGAAGCGATGGTACATGGCGGAGGTCAGCCGCAAGGTGACGAAGCTGCCGCCCTCCAGCGTGGCGGCATGGTCCGCGTCGTCCAGCAAGTCGGCCAGCGCGTAGTCCATCCCCTTCACCTGCAAGGCCTGGCCCCCCGTCACCGTGCCGAACGCGCCGACGATGGCGTCGCACGGGCTGACAAGCACCGCCGGGTCCAAATCAAGGGGCCGGGCGCCGGGCTTCAGGCGGCGGGTGAAACAGTCGTGCATGCTGCGGAACCTCGTCCGCTCCGCGTCGCCCAGGTCGAGATCCGCGAAGCAGCGCCAAACCCAGAGCGACACGGCGCAAACCAGCCTGTTCTCGCTGCGGCTGATCCGGCCGACCCACCAGCCGGCAAGTCGCCGGGGAATGTGGTTGGTGAGCACGAAGTTCAGCCGGTCGTTCCGGGCAAGCTTCGACAGGGCGCGGCGGATCATCATCGCGTTGACGCCTTTCTTCCCGCGGAGGCCGGATGTTGCCAGGATTGATGTCGGTTGCGCCGGTCGTCGCCGGCGGGGCGGCTTTGGGCGTGCTGTTCGCCAAGGCGCGCGGGCGGCTCGAACTGTCGCGCGCCAAGCACCCGTCCCTGGCGGGGCATCCCAAGTGGTCGCGCCGGGTCGCCGCGCTGATCCCGTTCTACGCCTACGACGAGAGCCGTTTCTTCCGCTGCGACGGCGCGCCGGACAGCGTCGCCGAGCGCCGGCGGATGGGCTTCGCGCGGCTGTCGCAACTGTATCGGGACCGCTTCCCGCTGACGGCCGCGCTGACGGCGCAAAGCCGGGAAAGCATATCGGACCTGCAATTCACCACTGCCTACCAAGTGCCGTTCCAGTTCAGCCAGCGGGTGCGGGAGAACCTCGTGGCCGGGTCGTTCCTCCAGTCGGCGCAGGGCGTCACCGTGACCGACCTTGATGGCAACGTGCTGTACGACCTGACGGGCTCCTACGGGGTGAACCTGTTCGGCCACGACTTCTACAAGCATTGCATGCAGGCCGGGATGGAACGGGTCAGGGATCTCGGCGCGGTGCTCGGCGCGTTCCATCCCGTGGTGGCCGACAACGTGGCGCGGCTGCGGGCCATCTCCGGCCTTGATGAGGTGTCGTTCCACATGTCCGGCACCGAGGCGGTGATGCAGGCGGTCCGGCTGGCCCGCTACCACACGCGCCGCCCGCTCCTGGTGCGGTTTTGCGGCGCGTACAACGGATGGTGGGGCGACGTGCAGCCGGGCATCGGGAACCCGGCGCCAGCCCGCGCCACCCTGACCCTCGCGGAGATGTCGGAGCGGACGCTGCGCGTGCTGCGCCGCCGCCGCGACATCGCCTGCGTGCTGGTCAATCCCTTGCAGGCGCTGCACCCGAACGCCGCCGCGCCCTCCGATTCCACCTTGATCGACAGCGGCCGGCGGGCTGGCTTCGACCGGGAGGCTTATGCGGCCTGGCTGCGCCAGTTGCGCGCCGTGTGCGACAAGCGCGGGATCGCGCTGATCTTCGACGAGGTTTTTGTCGGCTTCCGCCTGGCGCTCGGCGGCGCGCAGGACTATTTCGGCGTGCGGGCCGACCTTGTGACCTACGGCAAGACGCTGGGCGGCGGCTTTCCGGTGGGCGTGCTGTGTGGCCGCCGCGACCTGATGCGGCGCTTCCGCGAGGCGCGCCCGGCCGACGTGTGCTTCGCGCGCGGCACTTTCAATTCCCATCCGCAGGTGATGGGAGCAATGAACGAGTTCCTTCACCGCATCGAAGGCCAGGGCATGCGCGCGCTGTACGAAGGCCTCGACGCGCGCTGGGACAACCGCGCCGCCGCCTTGAACACGCAACTGGCCGAGGCCGGCCTGCCAGTGCGGGTGGCGAACCTGTCCTCGATCTGGACCGTGCTTTACACCGTGCCCTCGCGCTACAATTGGATGCTGCAATTCTACCTGCGTGCCGAGGGCCTGGCGCTTAGCTGGATCGGCACCGGCCGGCTCATCTTCAGCCTGGACTACACGGATGCGGACTTCGCCGCCGTGGCGGACAGGTTTGTCGCCGCGTGCCGGGCGATGCAGCGCGACGGCTGGTGGTGGTCGGCCGAGCCTGCCAACAACAAGGGGATCAACCGCCAGGTGCTCAGGGAACTGGTGGCCACCGCGTTGGGGCGGCGGCTGCCATCCGCTCAGTGATTCGTCTCGATCGCCGGGCCTGAAAACTCATCGGCTTCGTCCTCGCCTCGGTGCAGAAGCGCCATGGGCGCGCCACGGTAGAGCCAGATGTCGTGGAATGGGTCGGAGATGATTTTGGTCGCCCAGACCAACCCGGTCGGAACATCCTTTATGATGAACAACTGAACGGTTCGGAACAGCAAGGCGCCGACCCCAACCGCAAGCCATAAGAAACCAAGGTGGCGGGCAAAGCCGATCGCGCCCTCGGGTGGCTGGCAAAGGCCAAGCAGGGTCGGGTCGATCACCAGAAGCAGGGGCGAGAAAGCCCACACTGACATCAAAACGACCTTGCGGCGCAAATTGTAGCCGACCTTGATCTCCTCCTTGTGTTGGTGGGAGGCGTCGTTGACGACGTCGTAGGTCTTGGGCTCGAAAACCATGTGGCCGATCTGCCGGCTGGTCATGGAAACAAGCCACGCCATGAGCGCCGCGAGCGCAGGGTCCTTGAACATCACGATATAGGCGCAGACGAAGCTCACCGCACTGAGCAGGTGCAGCGACTGGTTCACCATGCTGTGGTGATAATAGCGGTGATCGTCCCACCGCTGGACGCGGAGAAGCTCGAAAAAGCCGGTCATCGAGAGTCCTTTATGTCGTGACAGGGAGGCGGCGCCGACTCACGCGGGACAGGGTCCGGGAAGCCGGGCAATGCGGACGAGACAGAAATGGCCCAACGGCGGCAGCGCCCGCTTTTCAAGCAACCGCGCCTTCGGCGACGCGGCGAGCCACGCCTCATACCGCGCCCACGGGAACTCGGTGCGCCAGCCAAGGCGGGTCGTCACCGGCATCAGCACGCCTTCGATCGCGCCGCGAAGTCCACCCTCGGCCCCAATCCGCGTTGTCAGGATGATCTCGCCGCCAGGACGCGCCACGCGGACGAACTCGTCCAGCGCGCGCTCAGGGTTGGGTATGGCCGTGACCACGTATTGCGCCACGACCACGTCGAACGATTCGTCCGCGAAGCCGAGCTTCTCGGCGTCGCCGCTTTCGATAGCTTCGACGTGCGACAGGTTCTCCCGCCGGACCCGTTCCCGCGCCTTGGCCAGCATGGGTTCCGAGATGTCGATGCCAACGACGCGGTTGGCCTTGCCGTAGCTCGGCAGGGACAGGCCGGTGCCGACCCCGACTTCCAGGATGCGGCCGCCGATGCGTTCGGCTGCCTGGACAGCCGCTTGCCGGCCGCCCCGGAACACCGGGCCGAAGACGGCATCATAGACCGGCGCCCAGCGGCCATACGCCGAGGCGACGCGTTCAGTGTCCATATCGATCGCAACTGCCACTCGTCTTATCCCCCGTGCTTGTTCGCGTCTGGCGTTGTGGGTTGTCCAGGAAGCCGCTCCGCCCCGTATCTCGTGGCCGGTCGCCGAGGCATGGGCAGATTCAAAACGTTCCAAGGATCGTCCGGCAGCCGCCCCTCGCCTCCCTGACGCTGGTCCGGCGCGGTCACGCCATGACGATGCACACCGTTCGGCCATTCGAATCTCACCGGCACAGAATCGCAACGCTTCAAGCAATAGCGTTTTGAGACGGCGCGTGTGTTGCGTTTGTGTGAAGACATAGCCCGATTGGCCTCATGCCGACGCGCTGCGGGACACACAAGCGGCCGAGGCGGCGGACACCGCTTGAGCCTCATGCCCTTGCGACTGCGACACAAAGGTTGCCATCGTAACAGGTTCAGGCAGGGGCGGATCACTTGCCAGCAGCGCCGTTTGGCACAAAGCTTGCCTACTACGGCCTAAACATCCGAGAGACGCTCCCTGATGGCTTTCTCCCCCATTTCGCGCCGCGGCCTTATCGCCGCCGCCAGCGCCCTGATCGACATCCCGTTCGCGTCAGCGGCGGCGCTCCAGACCGTTGAAATGCAACTTGGCTGGATTGGCGGCGGCAATCAGCTTGGCGAAGTCGCCGCCCAGCAACTCGGCTACTATGCCGACGAGGGCCTGGACCTGAAGATCGTTCCTGGCGGCCCGAACAATGACGGCGTCGCGGGCGTCGCCTCGGGCCGCAGCGCCGTGGGCCAGGTTTCCTCCAGCCCGTCGCTGATGCTGGCGGCGTCGCAGGACCTGCCGATCCGCTGCTTCGCCGTGTCGGCGCAGAAGCATCCCTATGCCTTTTTCTCGCTCGCGAAAAATCCGGTGCACGCCGTGGCCGACCTGCGCGGCAAGAAGGTTGGCATCCAGGCGACGGGGCTGGTTCTGCTGCGTGCCTTGCTGGCGAAGAACGGCATGGACCTGAAGGACGTGCAGGTGGTCACGATCGGCTCGGACATGATGCCGATCATGACCGGGCAGGTCGATGTCATCACCGGCTGGCTGACCAACACCACGGCGCTGAAGGTGCTCGGGCCGGACAGGGTGACGCTGCGGCTGTGGGACGCGGGCGTGCATCTCTACGCCGATCCTTACTACGCGACGCCCGAAACCATCCAGGCGAAGGGCGACGTGCTGGCCCGCTACCTGCGCGCCAGCGCCCGCGGCTGGGCCTTCGCCCATGCCAACCGCGACCGCGCGGTGGAGCTGCTGGTCAAGCAGTACCCCAACCTCGTTGCCGCCGACGAAAGGGCGGCGGCCGCCGTGATGCTCGACTACGCCTTCGCCGAGCACACCAGGCAGGGTGGCTACGGCACCATGGACCCCGATGTCTGGCAGGACCAGATCGACCTTTACGCCAGCCTCGGCCAGTTCACCAAGCGCACGCCGAAACGCGACGAGGTCATGACGCTCGACATCCTCAAGGCAACCGCCGACGCCCGGCCGCGGATCGGCTGACATGCGGATCGACGTCGCCGGACAGGCCAGCCCCCCGCCACCCGCACAGGCGGACCCAGCCATAGCGCTGCGCAATGTTTCCGTCCGGTTCATGAGCGAGCGGGGCGCGGTGACGGCCCTGGACAAGGTCAGTTTTTCCGTTCCTGCCGGCAGTTTCCTGACGCTGCTTGGACCCTCCGGCTGCGGCAAATCGACCTTGCTGCGGGTCGTGGCCGACATTGTCGCCCCAACCAGCGGCAGCGTGCGCGTGCTGGGCCATGCGCCTGTCCAGGCACGCCGACAGCGGGAGATCGGCTTTGTCTTCCAGGACGCGACCTTGCTGCCGTGGCGGACCGTCATCGACAACGTGCGCCTGCCGCTGCAAGTCGGCGGCGCCGAGCGCCCGCCCCGCGCCGGCCGCGGCCCCGAGGAACTGCTCGCCCTGGTCGGCCTCGGCGGCTGGGAGCGGGCGCTGCCGCGCGAGCTGTCCGGCGGCATGCGCCAGCGCGTCTCGATCGCCCGCGCCCTGCTTGGCGAACCCAAGATCCTGCTCATGGACGAACCGTTCGGCGCGCTCGACGAAATCACCCGCGACCGGCTGAACGAGGAACTGCTGGGCATCTGGCGCGAAACCGGCACGACAATCCTGTTCGTCACCCACAGCATCCACGAGGCTGCTTATCTCGGCCAGCAGGTGCTGATGCTGGCCGCCCGGCCAGGCCGCGTGCGGGAGATCATTCCCGTTGACCTGCCCGAGCCCCGCCACCTGGCGATCCGCGACACCGCCATGTTCGGCGCCCTGGCGGCACGGCTGCGCGCCGTGCTGGAAACCTGCTGATGGCGTCCGACCTTCCCTTTTCGCGACTGGTTTCATCCAATCCAGCCGCGCCGCAAGATGCCGAGGCCGCATGGCGCTCGGCGCGGCGCAAAGCGAAATGGAAACGCCGTCTGCTGCCGTTGCTTGGGGCTTTCTCGCTGCTGTTCTTCTGGTGGGCGCTGGTGACGTTCCTTGACGTCAAGCCGTTCATCGCCCCGGCGCCCCAGGTCGTGGCGGCGACTCTGGTCCAAAAATACGATGTGCTGCTCAGCAACCTTTGGCCCACCGCGATCGAGGCGGTGTCCGGCTTCCTGATCGGCAACCTCCTGGCGGTCGCGATGGCGACGCTGTTCGTGCATCGCAAGGCCATCGAAATGGCGTTCTTCCCGATCGTCGTGCTGATCAACTCGATCCCGGTCGTGGCCAAGGCTCCCATCCTCGTGCTGCTGCTTGGCAACGGCCTGGCGCCAAAGGTCGCCATCGCCGCCGTGATCTGTTTCTTCCCCACCCTGGTGAACATGGTGCGCGGCCTGGAGGCGGTCAGTCCGCAGGCGCTTGAGCTGATGCATGTCCTGTCCGCCAGCAAGTGGGAGATCTTCATCCGCCTGCGGCTGCAAAGTTCGGTGCCGTACCTGTTCGCCGCCCTGAAGATCGCCGCCAGCGCCGCTGTCGTCGGCGCGATCGTCGGTGAATGGATCGGCTCCCAGCAGGGCATCGGCGCGCTGATCATCCAGGCGACCTATAACTTCGACAGCGCGCTGCTTTACGCGACCGTGGCCTGCGGCTCGGCCTTTTCCGTGCTGTTCTTCCTGGCCATCCGCCTGATCGAGCGCCTGTGCGGACGCTGGACGCAGGCATCATCCGGCTAGCTCCTTCATGGCCGACAACCACCGGAGTGGAAATTCGTCATGCACCCTGCTTCCTATCATGAGCCCGCGCGTGACCTCGACATTGTCGGCAGGGCCGATGTCGTGGTGGTGGGCGGCGGCCCCGCCGGCTTGGGCGCCGCAGTGGCGGCCGCGCGGCAAGGCGCGTCCGTGTGCCTGATCGAGCGCTATCCCTATCTCGGCGGCCTTGCCTCGGGCGGCATGGTGCTGGTGCTCGACGACATGTGCGCCGGCGCCGAGATCACCGTTCGCGGTCTCTGCGCCGAACTGGTCGAACGCATGCGCGGTCGCGGCCTGGCCGTCTACCCGCCGGAGCGCGAGCGGGGCCACGATCCCGCCATGTTCCGCAAATGGTCGCGCTGGGGCCTGTTCGACTTCAATACCCGGACCAAGCCGCACCCGATCTGCTACGCCGTCGCGTTCGACCCCGACGGCTGGAAGCACGCCAGCGACGACATGGTGCGGGAGGCCGGGATCGAGCTGCGGCTGCACAGCGGCTTCGCCGGCGGCATCGTTCGCGATGGCCGCATCGTCGGCGTGATCGCCGAGAGCAAGGCGGGACGCCAGGCGATCATGGGTGATGTCGTGATCGACGCCACCGGCGACCTTGACGTCGCCGCCGCCGCCGGGGCCGCGTTCTGCGAAGGCTCCTACATGGTCACCACGGTTTTCCGCCTCGGCGGCGTGGATACGGAAGCCGCCGAACGCTTCCAGTTCGAGGAACCGGAGCGATACACGGTCCTCGACCTGGAGGCTCGCCGCGTCATCGGCGGCTCGTGGGACTACTGGTGGCTCAAGACGCCGCTGCCCGGCATCGTCTGGTGCAACTGCCCGCACATGACCGGCCTTGACGGCCTGAAGGTGGAGGACCTGACCCGCGCCGAGTTCGAGGGCCGCCAACGCATCCACGCCATGGTGGAGCATGCGCGCGCGAAGTTGCCCGGTTTCCGCGACTGCTACGTTGTCGATGTCGCGCCGCAAACCGGCGTGCGGCAAACACGCATGCTGCAGGGCGAGTACGTCGTGACGAAATCCGACATTGTCGAACGCTTCCGTTTCCCCGACAGCATTGCCCGTGGCCGCGACTACTACACGCCATACCGCGCCCTTTTGCCGCGTGGCATCGACCAGTTGCTCGTTGCCGGCCGGCATTATTCGGCGACCCCGCAGGCGCAAAAGGTTTCCCGCGAAATTCCGCCCTGCATGGCGATGGGGGAGGCCGCGGGCATTGCCGCCGCGATGGCGCTTTCAGCCGGGACGACGGTGCGCGACGTTGCCGTGGCGGAGTTGCAGCGGCGGCTGCGGGCACAGGGGGCTGATCCCGGCGCTTGATCGTGCCTGCGCAGGGACCGTCTTCGAACGCCCTGCCGTGCTCGCACGTCCTTTCCCTTCCCGGAGGGGGCTGGATTGCCTGGCCGTCCCCGGCCCTGAAGAGGAAGGAAACGGCTGGTTTGCGCCCATCGGAAAGGATGCGCCAAGAATGCAACGCGAGATGATCATGCTCTGCTTCCGCCCGGCAGGGCGGCGCATGCCCATTCAAGCCCCCGGCGGCGCGTGGCGCGACGGCAGCGCCGCGGGACGGGCCACTAACAGCAAACAGGACGCCAGATCGGGCGGCGCATGCCGCGACGGGAAGACCGGCGCTTGCTGATGGGGCAGGGGCGCTATCTGGACGACATCATCTTTCCCGGCGCTCTCCACGCCTGCTTCGTCCGCTCGCCCCACGCCCACGCGCGAATCCTTGCGATAGACAGCAAGCGCGCCGGCGCCATGCCAGGCATCGTCGCTGTCGTCACCGGGCAAGACCTCGCGCGCCACACGGCGCCGCTGCGCATGGCCCCCCCGATCGAGGGCCTGCGGCCGGTCATCATCCCATCGTTCCCGACCGACAAGGTCCGCTTCAACGGCGACCTTGTCGCCTGTGTCGTGGCCGTGACCGCCTCGCAGGCCGAGGACGCGGCGGAGCACGTGCGGGTGGACTACGAGACGTTGCCGCCGGTCGTCAGCACGGGCGATGCGCTGCGCGGGGATGCGCCGCGCGTTGACGACGCCCTCCCTGGCAACCTGGTGTCGCACCAGCGATTTTCCGCCGGCGATCCCGCGCGGCGCTTTGCCGGCGCGCATCGTGTCGTGGAAGCGAGGTTCTCCCAGCACCGGCAGACGCACGCGCCGCTGGAGACACGCGGCTGCTGCGCGATCTGGGACCAGGGACGCGAGCACCTGACGATGCACGCGGGCAACCAAGCGCCGCATCCCTACCGCACGCAACTCGCCCAGCGGCTTGGGCTGTCCGAATCCCAGGTGACGGTCATTTGCCCGGACATCGGCGGCGCGTTCGGGCAGAAGATCGCGCTGTACCGGGAAGAGCTGACGGTCGCCGTCCTGGCGCGCGCCCTGAACCGGCCCGTGCGCTGGCGCGAGAGCCGGGGCGAAAACCTGCTGGCCGCCAGCCACGCTCGGGAGCAAGCCGCCCAGACCCGCGCGGCGGTTGACGCAGAAGGCCACATCACCGCGTTGGACGTCTCGATCCTCGAGGATTTCGGCGCCTATTGCTTCTATCCCGCCAACTACATGGCACGCGTGGTGGCGATGGTTCTCACCGGACCCTACCGCATCGCCGACTATGCCTTCGACGTACGGGTGGCCCTGACCAACAAATGCGGCGCAGGGCCGATGCGCGCGCCGATGGCCATCACAAGCTGGGTCATGGACGGCACCATGGAGGCAGTGGCCCGCGCGCTCGGCCTTGACGCCATCGAGGTCCGCCGCCGCAACATGCTGCAGGCGGGCGACATGCCGTACGCCATGCCGACAGGTGAGGTTTTGCACGACATCGCCCCGGCGCGGACCTTCGAAGCCGCGCTCGACGCCTTCGATGTCACGGCCTTCCGCGCTCGGCAAGCCGCCGACCGGACCCGCGGCATTCACCGCGGCCTGGGAATCTGCGCCGTTGTCGAACCCACCACCTACGGTTCCGCGTTCTACAAAGCCGCTGGCATCCCCGGCTCGGGACACGAGGCCGCCTGGGTCAAGGTTTCCCCATCAGGCGCGGTGGATGCCGCGGTGGGATTGATGGGGTCCGGCCAGGGCTATGAAACCTCGCTCGCCCAGGCCGTCGCCGACGGGCTGGGCGTCATGGCCGAGGACGTGCGCCTGCGCACCGGCAACACCGACACCGCCCCCTATGGCATGGGCAGCCGGGGCGCGCGCGGCGGCACCGTCGGCGGATCGGTCCTGTGGCTGGCGGGGCACGCCGTGCAGCGAAAGGCTTGCGCCATCGCCGCCGCGCGCCTCGGCCTCAATTCCGGCGACGAGTTGCGGCTGCGGGACGGCAGCGTGCAGCGGCCGATCGCCGAAGGGTGGGAAGACACCGGGCTGCGCCTGGCCGACATCGCGCGCATCGCCTACCTCGACCCGCTCAGCCTTCCCGATGGCCTGGAGCCGGGCCTCGAAGCCCACCGCGCCTATGACCCGCCGCCGATGACCTATTCCAACGCCACCCACGTTTGCGAAGCGATGGTGGACACCGAGACGGGCGTCGTTCGGCTGGAACGCTACCTCGTCGCCGAGGATTGCGGGCAGGCGCTGAACCCGATGATCACCGAGGGGCAGCAGCACGGCGCGGTGGCCTTGGGCATCGGTGGCGTGCTGCGCGAGCAGGTCGTCTACGACGCCTCCGGCCAGAACCTGACCGGAAGCTTCATGGACTACGCCATGACCACGGCCGCCGACCTGCCGCCATTCGATGTCCGAGGCGCGCACACGCCGACCAGTCGCAACCCGGCCGGGGCCAAGGGCATGTCGGAGGGCGGCGTGATGGGCGCGATCGGCGCTGTCGCCAGCGCGGTCAACGATGCCCTCGCGCCATTCGGTGTCGTGGTTGAGCGCCAGCCGTTGACGCCGCCGGCCGTCTTCGCGCTGCTGTCCCGTTCCTGACCCCGCCAAGGAAACCAACAAGGATGCCAGGCGCCAGTTTCCCGTCACCAACACGCGCCACGTCGCACCATGGCCGGGAAAGCAGTTGATCCTGCCGCCCTGTCCGGCAGGTGGCGGCAAGGAGGCAAGATGCGCTTTCATTCGAGCGACGGCGGCAAGTGGTCCGACAGTTGAAAGCGCCTTTCGCCCAGTCCTGCAACGCCTTTCTATCCTTTGTAGGGATGGCTGGCACGAAGTGGCGAGGGCAGCGACAGATAGTGCAAGCGCTTTATCTCCCTGCGTCCGAGGGCAACCGAGTCAAGGATCAGCCCCGACGTAAGCATTAAAAACGACAACAGAACCAGGCCGCTTGCCAGTATCGCCGTTGGAAACCGAGGCACTTTGCCTGTCGCGATGAATTCCGGCACCAAGGACAGCCCGAACGCCATGCCAACCACAAAGAGGATTCCGCTGATCACTGAGAAGAATTGCAGCGGACGCTCGTCCTTGATTAATCGCATGATTGTTTTGGCGATTCGCATTCCATCGCGAATGGTGCGCAGCTTCGACTGCGAACCGACAGGACGCGCTACATACTTTGTCACCTGCTCGCCGAGCGGCATCCGTAGTTCAAGGGCGTGGACGGTGAACTCGGTTTCCGTCTCGAATCCAGACGACAAGGCCGGAAAGGATTTCACAAAGCGACGGCTGAACACCCGGTACCCGGACAGCATGTCAGAGACACGGGCTCCGAAGACAAACCGGACCGCGCCTGTCAGGACGGCGTTGCCGAACTGGTGGCCGGGACGATAGGCATCCGCGGATTCATGCATCCGGGTGCCTGTCACCATGTCAAGATTTTCGGTGAGCAACATGTCGATCATGTCGTTCACCGTGGCCGGATCGTAGGTGCTGTCACCGTCCACCAGCACATAGACATCGGCTTCGACGTCCGCGAACATTCTGCGAACCACGTGGCCTTTGCCTTGAAGCGTCTCGGTGCAGACGATTGCGCCGGCGGCGTGCGCGATTTCCCTGGTCGCATCCTTGGAGTTATTATCATACACGTACACAGTGCAACCTGGGATAGCAGCTTTAAAGCTGCGTACGACTTTCCCGATGGAGACTGCTTCATTATAGCATGGAATGAGAACGGCAATGTCGCAGCGATACGCAGTGATCACTTGTTGGACGTGATCATCCAAACGGTCTTGTGTGGCTGACATGAGTTGACGTTCCAGGAACGGGAGGGTCGTATACACGAACGATGAGTGGCTACTCAGGTTTTGATCTCTTGCCAAATGACGTATATTTGAAGACGAATGACTGAGGTAAGAGAATGTTGAGTGTAGCGCAATCAACGGCAAAAGCTGATGTCGAGACATCAGTAGGACGAAGTGCTCAGATCGTCTTGATATTGCTCGGCTGTGGCCTTTTGGAGTCGATGGCGGCCTACTACACGCCTGCCTGGCCACTATCCTTGTTTGGGTTTTCACTTTGGCTTGTCAGTTGCGTTGTTTATGTCACTGTCACAGGGCTGCTCATCCTTTTGTTCAGCCAGGCAACCCGGCCACTGGCCGCACCCGCTTGGATTATTTTGGCAGTGCTCGCACTTGGCTTTACTGCAAGCCTAATCATCGCACACGTTGCCATGGAAGGCTTTCCTAACTCCGGCGATGAGTTTGGCTACAACTACCTCGCCGACACCTTCCTGCGAGGGCGAGTTTGGAACCCCCCGATGCCAAGTTCGCTCCACGATGTGTTCGACACGTTTTATATTGGCGACCAGGATGGGAAGCGCGCGTCGCAATACCCACCTGGCTGGCCGGCTTTACTGGCCTTGTTCAAGCTCCTGCACATGGGCCAATATGCGAATGCTGTTGTTGGACTTATGTCTTCCGTTTTTCTTTGGCTTGCTCTCCGTTGCGTCCGGGCACCAAACAATGTGCGGCTAGGCATCTTTATTCTTGGGGCAAGCGCGCCCTTTGTCCTTTTCAACAATGCTTCCTATTTCAATCATGCTCTTACAGGGGCATGCTTGTCCGCCATCATCTGGCTGGACCTAAGGCCCCGTTCAATCTGGAACTACTTGTTCATCGGTGTTTTGTTTTCGGCGCTTATGACAGTACGGTATGAAACATGCGCGATTGCTGGCGCGCTGTTCGTTTTGGATGGACTCATCCGAAGGCGATTTGACTTCATCAAGCCAGCGTTGACTGCCGCCGTTGGCGCCCTTCCGATAATCACCCTGTTCCTATGGTATAACTGGCGCATCACTGGCAACCCTCTTGAAACAACGTTGGCCTGGGCCAGCCCTGATATCACGTTTGGCCTGGGCAGCACTGGCATAGATGGACCTCATACCCTGACTCGCGGTTTCCGCCACACCGCCATGTGGCTCCTCAGTTGGCAGGAATTTGCGTCCGTGCTTATTCTGCCGCTTTTTGCATTGGCGCTCTGGCGGCGCGTGGTTACTGCGAAGCTTCGCTGGTTTGATCTGCTGTTGCCCGCTGTCATGGTGTTCTTCGTCTTTTACCCCGACTACGGTGGTTTTCAGTATGGCCCTCGCTACTGGTTTTTCGGCTACGTCGGCCTTCCGGTGACGATTGCCGCCGGACTCCTGAGCGCTGACGGCCTATGGCATTTTCGCCGCTGGAGTTTCGACCCTGTCCGAGTTTCGCTCCTCCAGCTAGCCAGCTTCGCTGGATTTGCTGCCGGATTCGCGTCGTACGTGCATCTGCAAACCGAAGTGCGTGAAACACCCTTCCGCGTTGCCATGACAGCCCCTCCCAACTCCCTCGTGTTAATGGGCGATACCTCGCTGCCGTATGTTAGCTGGCAGCTCGAAGGCCGCATGACGACTTTCCGATCAAAGGACTTTACAAGGAATGGCCCGGATGGCCTCACGGGTTCCCTTATCTTGGGACGGGCTCCTGACAGCCAGCAGGAAATGAGTTCGGTTTGTGAAATGTTCCTTGACAGGCACATATTCAGGTTGGTTGTGAGTTCTCCACCGCCAACCGGGCATCTGGAGCCTATCTGCGGCAGCTAAGCCATGTCCCGTTCATTGCTAATGGCCATGGCGAACCTGCGCCAAGCCCTGATGAGATCATCGTCCTGCTACGGCATGTCGCGCGCTTTCCATGGCGCGTTCCAGGTCAGCGCGCGAGGGTTCCCGGCAGTTTGATGCAGGTGTCGCTGCCCGCGCTTCTTCAAGCGCTGCCATCAAGGCCGCCGGTCTCCGGCTTCTCGCAAGAGCGCAATTGTTTGCTGGAAGACATGATGGCGCCCCTGGCGAAAACGTGCCGGACAACAGCATCGACATCCCAAAGCCCCAAAAGGAGTTTTGCCACGGCGTTCTGCGCCTCAAAGTCACTGCTCCGGACCAACGGCATCCTGGCTCGGCGTTATGGCCCTGGCACATGCCATTGTCGTCATCCCGGCGTCGCGGATCGTCTCTTGAGCGGAGGCAGAGGGGAACCGGCCATGTTCCTGGCAAGCGCCATGACCGGGCTAGGCAGCCTCCGTCAAAACGCTCCTGCGGCGGGGAACGGCTTGGACCGGCATCGCGGCGTAGATGTCCTTCACCGCCTCGGTCAGGATGACGCCCGCGAGGCCCGGGATCATCTTGCGGCCCGCCTGCTCCAGAAGCGGCCCGCTGCGCAGGACAATGCGCAGGTTCGAGGGCGGCACCCAAAGGCAGGCGTCGCGCCGCTCCACCCGGAACAGGCCCGCCGCCAGCAGCCGTCCAAGCTGGCCTGTGGAGTAAGGCAGGCCGTGGCCGAAAGGCGTGGCGTCCCAATAAGCCCACATGCCGCTGCGGTTCGGCGCCACGATCAGCAGCCGCCCATCGTCCTTCAGAACGCGCCAGGCTTCGCGCAGCAGGCGACGGGCATTCTCGGCGTTCTCCAGGCCATGCACCAGCAGGATGCGGTCGAATGTTAGGTCGGCGAACGGCAGCAGGTCTTCCTCGGCGGTGCACGACATGTTCGCAACGCCGCCGGCCCAGTGAGCCGCCCCCAGTTGCGCCAGGGTCAGCGCCACGCAACGCGCCGCCTGGTCACGCCACAGCCGCAGATAGGGCGTTGAGTAGCCAAGGCCAAGCACGTTCTCGCCATGCGCGGTGGGCCACAGCGCCGCAATCCGCTCCCGCACGATGCGCGCGGTGGCCGCGCCCCGTGCCGATGCATAGAAATCCGCCGCGAGGTGTGCATCCGCTGTCATGCCATGAGCCTATAACACGTCCGGCAGTTTCCGATCGAATGAACGAGTGCTAAGGATACCAGCATGACAATCACAGCTTCTCCAGTCCCCATCCTGAAGGACAACTATGCCTGGCTGCTGCGCGACAGCGGCACGGGCGCCACCGCGATCGTCGACCCGGCGGACGCCGAGCCGGTCATCGAGGCGCTCGAAAAAGCCGGCGGCCGGCTGGACATGATCCTGCTGACGCATCACCACGCGGATCACACCGCCGGCGTCGATGAGGTCCGGGCCAGGTTCCACTGTCCCGTGGCCGGCGCCGCCGCCGATCAACACCGGCTGCCGCAGCTCAACGAGGCGCTGAAGGAAGGCGACACGGTGCGCTTGGGCGATGCCACCGCCGAGGTTATCGACACGCCCGGCCACACCAGGGGCCAGATCGCCTTCTTCTTCCCGGATGGCGGTGTTCTTCTCTCGGGCGACACCTTGTTCAGCCTGGGCTGCGGCCGCCTCAGCGAAGGCACGCCCGAGGAGATGTACGCCAGCCTGCGCAAGCTCGCGGCGTTGCCCGGTGACACCAAGGTCTGCTGTGGCCACGAATACACCGAAAGCAACGCGCGCTTCGCCCTGGCGGTCGATCCCGAAAACGCCGACCTCCATGCCATGGTCGCAAAAATCGAGCAGTTGCGCTCCGCAGGCCAGCCAAGTGTCCCGTCGCTGCTGTCGGACGAGTTGAAGGCCAATCCGTTCCTGCTGGCGCCCGACGCCGCAAGCTTCGCGGCCTTGCGGGCGAAGAAGGACCGTTTCTAGCGGTCCGCTCGCAAGGCAGCCTTACAGTTGCGGCGGGCATTCGTTCCCACAGGCGTCATGCGGGATGGCACTTCATCAGGCTTGCACTGAAAGAGGACAGCGAACGTGAAGCTCTATTACTCACCCACAAGCCCATATGTCCGGAAGGTCATGGCCTGCGCGATCATCCGTGGCCTTGAGGGCCGGATCGAGACGCATGCCACCAACCCGCATGCCTCGCCGGATGACCTGGTGGCGGACAATCCGCTGTCGAAAGTGCCCTGCCTTGTGACGGATGATGGGGTTTCGTTGTTCGGCAGCCAACTGATCTGCGAGTATCTTGACAGCCTTGGTGACGCGCTGCCGCTTTTCCCGGCCCACGGCGCGTCGCGGTGGCGCGCCTTGAAATTCCAGTCGTTGGGCGACGGCATCCTTGATGCCGCCGTGCCCTGCCGGGGCGAGCAAGGCAAGCCCCAGGAGGCGGCGCGCGACGCGCAGATTGCCCGCTACAAGACAGTCATGGCCCGCGCGGTGGACACGCTGGAAGCCGATCCGCCGCACAGGCACGTCGACATCGGCTCGATCACCGTGGCCTGCGCGCTGGGCTACCTGGACTTTCGGTTCGCCGCGGACCCCTGGCGGCCGAAGCATGCGAAGCTGTCCGCCTGGCATGAAACGTTCATGCATGCCAAGGGCCTTGCGGAAACGGCGCCGAAATAGGCACACGCGAAGGCCGCCACGGCGCCATGCGCCGCCCGGCTTCAGGGTTTAATCCAAGCTGTCGGTTGACGCCTGGATCATCCGCCTTGTCCGCGCGCCTGCTTCGTTGATCAGGTCCGCGATAAGCCTTGCTTCAGGCAGGTTCCGCCAGAAGCGTGTTGGCAAGTGGCTTTTCATCAGGCGCTGGTTAACGCGGGCAGGATTGAAGGTAGCGCCGTAATAGCGTTCCCACCAGGCTTCGACGGCGTCTTGCGACAACGCGTCCTCCCGCCGCAGGCCTGGGGCGAAGGTCGCGTTCAGCCGGTCCCAGTGCAACGTCAAATCCGGGGTCAGGATCGAGAACCGCATTGCGGCGAAGCGATCAACGAAGAAGGCGGCCGTGCATCGCAGGACACGGTGCCGCGGCTCATGCCAGGCGATGAAATGGTCATCCTCCTGATCGGGAACCGCGCGGAACCGGACAAACGCCGTCATCCTGTGCTGATCGTGTTTCACCGATGTGGCCATGCGGCGCAGCCGGTGAACCAGGGGATCGGCGGCCTGCTCCATCAACGAGCGCTCGCCCTGGGCGATACGCCAGAGCGCGCGGTAAAGCAGCGGCCAGCGGACACCATCACGATGGCATGCGACGGATTGCGCCAGGGTCACGTATTCGCGGGGCACGGCAAGGCTCAATTCCCGTTCCGGCGGGTCCGCCGGAAACAATGTCGCATCCTGGTCATCCAGCCAAGCCACGTCATGCGGATTGGCTTGCGCAGCCAGCAAACGACGCGCCATCGTGCGGAAAGCGTCAAGATCGTCCGGCGGCTGTATGGCGACCGTATAAATCATCCGAACAGGGAGAGTTGCCGGTCCGGCACGACCATGGCACGCAGCGTCGAGCGGTCCAGCAGGTGCGTCGGCCGATGGTCCACGGTCACGACAAACGGCCTGACGCGCCGTGTCGAACCGACAAGGCGCCTGATGTCATCAAGGCGAAGGCGGCCGTGCCGGCGAGCGCGCAGGACGTGGTCGACCGAGCGGACGCCCAAGCCTGGCACCCGCAGCAGCATCTCCCGGTCGGCGGTGTTCACGTCCACGGGAAAGCGGTCGCGGTTGCGCAGCGCCCAGGCCAGCTTCGGATCGATCTCCTGGTCCAGCATGTCGTTGGCCGCGCCCGCGATGATCTCGGCGAACGAAAAGCCATAGAAGCGCATCAGCCAATCCGCCTGGTAAAGCCGGTGCTCGCGGACCAGCGGGGCAGGGCGGGCCGGAAGAAGGCTGCTGGCATCCGGGATCGGACTGAAGGCCGAATAGTAGATGCGGCGCAGCTTGTACTGGCCGTACAACGACGACGCCGCGCCAAGCACAACCGAGTCGCTGCTGGCGTCGGCGCCAACGATGAGTTGCGTGCTCTGTCCGGCGGGTGAAAACCGCGGCGCCCGGACCTCGGCCTTGGAGTCGGCAATGCGGCTGCCCAGGTCCTGCATGGTCCGGTGGATCGAATGGGTGTCCTTTTCCGGGGCAAAGCGCCGCAAGGCCTCCGGCGTCGGCATCTCTATGTTGATTGACAGGCGGTCGGCGTACAAGCCGGCTTGGCGCACCAAGTCGGCGCTGGCGTCCGGAATTGTCTTGAGGTGGATGTAGCCGCGAAACCCATGCGTCTCGCGAAGCGTGCGAGCAACCCGAACCAGGCTTTCCATGGTGTAGTCAGACGAGCGGATGATCCCGGAGGACAGGAACAGGCCCTCGATATAGTTCCGCTTGTAGAATGCGAGGGTCAGGTTGACCACCTCTTCCACGGTGAAGCGGCTGCGCCGGACATTGGACGAGCGGCGGTTGATGCAGTAGCTGCAATCATAGACGCAGGAATTGGTCAGCAGGATTTTCAGCAGCGACACGCAGCGGCCGTCCGGCGTGTAGGAATGGCAAATCCCGTTCCCGGTGCTGGAACCAATGCCGCCGCCGCCGCGCGAGTTGCGCTTCGTGCCGCCCGAGGACGCGCATGACGCGTCGTATTTGGCCGCGTCGGCCAAAATCGCGAGCTTTTCCAGAACCGGCAGTGCTTGAACCATGTTCCCAGTATGTTCTAGGCATCCGGTTTGTCAACGTTTTTCGGCTGTCAGGCTTTGAGGGAGTTTGGCCGCGTGCCAGGCAGCCATTCCCGGCCCCTCAGTGATCGCGGCCTCGGCCTGTCTTGCCTTGCAGGGCGTCTATCATCTTTGACGCCTCGGCTTTCGTCAGCGATGGGTCGAACGGCTCATTGGCTTCCTCGCAGAGTGTCTTCAAGTACGACGCCTGGGCGCCCGTCATGGTTTCGCCGCCGGTTGCCCAATCGTCGGGGTTCTTCTCGACGTTGGAGGGAGGGGAATTGTCGGATGGGGTTTTTGAATCTGTGCTCATGGCAAGATAACGCGCCTGATCCTGCTTTGTTCCAAGCGTTTCCCTAATATTCGAACTGATAGGTCAGGCCCACGCTCGCCGCGTCCGCGCTTCCGGT
>CAXTXZ010000016.1:0-1826 GCA_964248015.1 uncultured Rhodopila sp.
CTCTGCGCCCTCTGCGTCGAAAGCGGAGCATCCCCAGGCACCGGCCAAAGCGTCAGCCACGCCGCCAGGGGAAACCTCCTGAAGCAAGCTCGCCCATAGGTCAGCTTCATCCCGCGCCAAATGCCCGGTCGTTCAGGCGATTGCCTTACGGCTCAAGCCATGATCAGCCGAAGCCCAAGCCACCCAGTTTCTTCCACGCTGTCCCCTTCGCATGAAGATGGCTGCCACGGACACCGTGCGACCCAACAATTCCGCCATTACGCAGTCCCCACGAAACGCTGTCAGCGCGGAGCGCGTTCATCTGATGGAACACCCGCGCCAGGAAAATCCGGAAAACCGTGCGGCAACGCCCACCCGCCGTCTCAAAAGCACGCCATCGCCAGGCCGCCGCTCAACCGAGCCATGAACGGCGCGTGGGCAAGCCGATCTTGCAGGCCGGCCGGAATTGTCTGGGCATATTCCCCAGGCAGGATGACCACCGTGTCCGGATGGGTTTCAATAAACTTGACAACCGCGCCAGGCTCCAGTTCCGGGAGATGCATAAGGCGTTCGCTCAGCCTGAATTCCACCGAATCCCGTCGCCTGGGGTCCGGCAGAAACACATAAGCCTCGCGGCGCGCCTGTATCCCGTAATAACGCAGTCCAAGGGCATTGAAATCGCCGGCCAGCACAGGTCCCTGGCAACGCGGTTGCGTGGCGGCAAGTCGTGCTGCCTCTCGCCAATCTTCCTTTTCGTAAAATCGGTAATAGTGCCCAAGGCAGAACAGGAAGATCAGCAGCGGAGCGGCACAGGCCCCGCGCCGTCGCCACCGGCTGGGTTGCTCCAGCGCCGCCCACGCCAGGATCAGGCAAAGCGGGATCACCAGCCACGACGCGACACGCGTCAGCAGCATGGGCCGCAGCAAACTGCCGGCGATCAGCAACGCGCAGTACAAGCCGGGGACCAGCACGAGCACGCCGAACGTCTCCCTGTCCCCGCGCAACCGAGGCCATGCCCCCACGACGACAAGCAGCAAGGCCGCGCAGCTTATCCAGGCGATCGCCAGGCTCCATCCGGCCTGAGGCAGCGGCGCAATCAGGTCGAGCAGGAAAGACACGACCGACATGGCGGTCAGCGGCCCGATCCACACGAGATTGCTTGAGCCTGACAGCGACGCGGCGAGGATCACCAGCTTGAGCAACGCCAATGCGGTCAGCACGCCGGCGACAACCCAGGCAAGCGCCTCGCGAACCGGAAACGGACGGGTGGTCGCCAACCGCCAGCCCATCGCGGCGAAGCAGGCCCCGGCAAACAGCAAAGACGTGTAGTGCGCCGACACGGCCGCGACCACCGAGACGACGAAGGCCGCCAGCCATGGCCATGGCCGCCTGCCCGCGGCGTCCGGATGGCGCAGGCAGCCGACAATCGACAACAAGCCCACGCCATCCAGCAAGGCCATCAGGGAATAGGCCCGCGCTTCCTGCGCATACGTGACGGCAACCGGGTTCACCGCCAGGAGGAGGCCGGCCAGCAGCGCCGTCCGCCGGTCCTTGAGCATCCGGCCAATGGCATAGGCGACCAGGACCGTGACGGCCGAGATCAGCGCGGAAAGGCCGCGAATGGCGATCTCCGTCGTGCCGAAGGCGCTCATCCAGCCATGCAGCAGGATGTAATAGGCGGGCGGGTTGGTTTCCGTCCGCGCGCCTTCCCCCAGCAGGAAGGACACGTCAAGCTGCGACCAGGACACCGAGAACAGCTCGTCGATCCACAGCGACGCATGCCCCAGCCAGAGGAACCGCGTCACGACGGCCAGCGCGAGCAACGTCGCGCAGTCAACAACCGCGCC
>CAXTXZ010000016.1:1926-19159 GCA_964248015.1 uncultured Rhodopila sp.
CGCGGCTCTGTCCGCTGCATGATCGATCGCCCTTGCGAATGGAGCTTCAAAGGATAACGATGGCGTTGTCACTGCGCCCGCAAAAAAGAGGGAAGCGCCATCATGCGCCACAATCGCCTACGCGCGTTGCTTACCGCCAACAAGCCGTCTCTTGGCACGCACCTTCTGTCAACCTGGCCGACACTGGTGGAACTGGTCGGGCAAGCCGGCAACTACGACTACGTCGAGTTCACGGCGGAATACTCGCCCTTCGACATGCACGACCTCGACAATCTCGGCCGCGCGCTGGAGCTGAAGGACCTCGCCGGCATGATCAAGGTCGAGCAGACGCAATGGACCCACCAGGCCATGCGCGCCATCGGCTCCGGCTTCCAGAGCGTGCTGTTCGCCGACGTGCGGACGGTCGCCGACGCGCACGCCTGCGTGGCGGCGGTTCGCGCCGAAACCCCAGGGTCCGGCGGCCGGCTTGGCGTCGGCATGCGGCGCGACGTGGGAACCGTTCGCGAGGGCGGTTCGCCCGCCTATGTCGCCGCGCTTGATGAGGTGGTGATCGCCCTGATGGTCGAAAAGCGGGAATGCGTCGAGGACCTTGACGCGATCCTGTCGGTCAAGGGCATCGACATGGTGCAGTTCGGCGGCTCGGATTACGCCATGAGCCTGGGCCTGACCGGCCAGCGCAACCACCCCGACATAAGGAACGCCGAGCGCAAGACGATCGAGACGGCGCTGGCGAAGGGCCTGCACCCGCGCGTGGAGCTTCACGATATAACCCAGGCAGCGCCATACCTCGAAATGGGCGTGAAGCACTTCTGCATTGGCTGGGATGTCCGCATCCTGCACAACTGGTGGCGCGAGAACGGGGCAGGGATGCGCGCCATGCTGGCCAGGGGCACTGAAACCGGGAGAGCCGACCCCGTGGCGATGCCGGAAAAGCAGAGCGTCGCGACCTATTAGACCGCGATCATCCTGGCTGGAAATCAGGACGCGAAGCGCCGGCCCGCGCAAAGCCAGGCCGTATCGCCTGACACAGTCAGGGCGATGCCGGCCTGGGCGGCGACAATCCTGCGCACGGCGGCCAAGGCCCGCCTCTGTGATCCGGCGGCATCGGGCCTTTTCGCCTCGTGGCCAACGGCGGCGGCGGAACGCGAGGGCCTGGGCACGGTTAACGCAGGGTCAACCCCCCTGCGTCCGCAAACGGAGCCATACCAATGTCCGACCCGCCTCCCCACGCTCCCCGCGATCCGCGGTTGCGGACCATCGCCATGCCGGCTGACGCCAATGCGGGCGGCAGCGTCTTCGGCGGCTGGACGCTGTCGCAGATGGACCTCGCATGCGGCAACTTCGCCTCGGAGTACGCGGGTGGGCGGGTGGCGACCATCGCCATCGAGGCGATGCGCTTCCTGCGCCCCATCGCGGTTGGCGACGAGGTGAGTTGCTACTGCTCGCTGGATCAGGCCGGCGATACCTCGGTCGTCGTCAGGGTCGAGACCTGGGCGCGTGGCCGTGGCCGTGGCAAGATGCCCGAGAAGGTCACCGAAGGCGTCTTCACCTTTGTGGCCATTGACGACGAGGGCCATCCTCGTCCGCTGCCCCCGGAAGCGAAATCATGAACCCGGCGGCAATCCGGATGCGGCCCGTGCGACATCCTCCGTAAGCGAAGGCCGCTTCGCTCCATCCACCGCTTGCGCTGATGCCGCTGGCCGGCGCGGCCAAGTTTGTTCTCAAGCCGCCGTTCGCGCGCTAAACTGCCCGCCATGACGTCTCAGCCTGAGCAAGCCTCGCCCTGGCGCCGCATCATCCACATCGACATGGACGCGTTCTACGCCTCGGTGGAGCAGCGCGACAATCCAAGCCTGAAAGGCCTGCCCTTGGCCGTGGGCAGCGCGCGCGAGCGCGGCGTGGTCGCCGCCGCCAGCTACGAGGCGCGAAAGTTCGGCGTCCACTCAGCCATGGCGTCCGTCACCGCTCGGCGCAAGTGCCCGGACCTGGTTTTCGTCCCGCCGCGTTTCGACGTCTACAAGGCGGTTTCGCGGGAGGTCCATGCCATCCTGGCGCGCTACACGCCGGTCATCCAGCCGCTGTCGCTGGACGAGGCGTACCTTGACGTGACGACGCCGCTGCTTGACCGGGGTTCGGCCACCGCGATCGCCGAGGAACTCCGCGCGGCGATCCGCGCCGAAACCGGCCTGACCGCCTCGGCCGGCGTGTCCTACAACAAGTTCCTTGCCAAGCTGGCCTCGGATCACCGCAAGCCGGATGGCCTGTTCGTGATCACGCCCCGGATGGGGCCGTTGTTCGTGAAGGCCCTCCCCATAGGCAAGTTCCACGGCATCGGCCCGGTGACGGCCGCGCGCATGAACGCCCTCGGCATCCACACGGGCCAGGACCTTGCCTGCCAGTCGCAGGACTTCCTGGCGAAGCATTTCGGCAAGTCGGCCGATTATTACTACGGCGTCGCGCGTGGCCATGACGACCGGCCGGTCGAAGCCGACCGCGTGCGCAAATCGATCGGCGCCGAGACAACCTTCGAGCGCGACCTGACCCGATGGGAAGCGGTGGAACCGGTCCTGGCGCCGCTCTTCGCCAAAGTCTGGTCAGCCTGCGTCCGAGGCGGCCACGCCGGCCGGACGGTGACGGTAAAGGTCAAGTACGCCGATTTCCAGCTCATCACGCGCAGCCGGTCCCTGCTGGAACCGGTCGGCTCCGAGGCCGAGTTGCGGCGACTTGCCCTGGAACTGCTGAAGCCGTGCTTCTCAAAGCCGTGCCGCGTGCGCCTGCTCGGGGTCACGATCTCCAGCCTGGACCACCGCCCGGCACGGAGCCACCCCCAGCTTGCCTTGGCTCTTGGTTGCGCCGTCCTTGATATCGCCTAAGCAAGCCTCTGGAGGTTTGCGCACGGATGAAAGGCTAAGCAGGCTTGCGCGGCTTGGCATAAACCACAGACCATCCGTGTGACAGGCCGCGCAAGCCTGCTTAGCCGATGCAGCCTGCGCAGTCGCATTGCGCGTGCTGCCGAAAGCTACTCCCGATCAATGCCGCACCGCCTTGTCGCGGAGTCGGATGCGACGTCTGTCGGCAGGCAGGCAAACCAGGCCGCGTAAGGCGTGTTACGCGCCATGTGCCTGTTGTAGTCAGGCGCGCCGTCTGTCCACCATGCCGGCCCACGCTCCCCCAGCGCGTGCTTCGCCGCGTCAACCCGCGCCCGCGCGGCCTCCCGCGCCACGGCATCGCCGCGCCGCATCGCTTGCTGTTTCGCCCGCCGCGCCGCCATCAGGGCGTGCTTGAGCGCCGTCCGCGCGGGCTCGTCAAGCGCTGGGTTCGTGCAGCGCCAAAGCCGTCCTCGCACAACAAAATAGCGCCCATCTGGCGTCACGGGGTATCTCAAGCGATTCTTGCGCGGGCTTTTGCCATCAACGCCTGTCAAGATTTCCCACACTGGCAGCCTTGCCGCTTCGAGAGCCGAAAAACCCCATCACGGGCACGATCATAAGCAAAACCCAGTGCGCGCTCCTCACCAGGCCGCCGAGCGCCAATCCGGCCGCTTCGCGGCAACCAAAAGGCCAATGGCGAGCAGCGGGCAGATTACGTCCATGTAAAACGGGACGCCGGCGTTGCCCGGCGCGAAGTTACGTCCTGGACGACTCTGGTGGCACTCTGGTTGTAAAATTCGCCTCATGCTGTCAGCATGTTGAGATAGCGCTCCGCCTCTGCCCAATCGTTGCCGGCGGCAGACAGGCCGATATAGCCGTCAGGCCGAACAATGAGAAGCTTGCCTGGGTCGGGCGGTTTCCGCGGACCCGGATCAAGCACGCCAAGGAAGCGCGCTGCCAGCGCCGCGCCTCTTGCGGCATCGGCTGCGAACAGTACGAAGCGAGGCGCGGCTCCGTTGCCCGGCGGGAGCCCATCATATTGCTCCGGTGACAGCCGCTCACCTGCATGCCGGCCTTGCGTCAGGGGACTCTTCGCATAGGCGATCTCGACCTCGCTCATGGTGGTGGCCATCCGTTCCTGAACGGCGTGAAAGCCAAGCATGAAACGCAGGGCAATGTTGCGGGCAACCTGCGCACCTGGATGAGCGAGGGTGCCCATGTCCGTCATTCGGGTCGCATTGCGCAGCACCATCTCGCCCACCGCGCTCCGCTCCGGCGTGTAGCTTTCCAGCAAGCTGCGCGAAACCTCTCCCCGGATTACCATGGCCAGTTTCCAAGACAGGTTGAAAGCATCCTGCATGCCGGTGTTCATGCCCTGGCCGCCGGCCGGGCTGTGCACGTGGGCAGCGTCTCCCGCCAGGAAAACCCGCCCTTTCGCGTATTCGGATACCTTGCGCTCGTTGATTCGGAAGTTGGCCAGCCAGACGGGATCGACCACGCGAAAGCCGCCGCCGGCGCGCTCGTCTGCCATCGCCTGCACCTCCGCAAGCGTCGGATCCGGCCTCGGCTGTCCCACGACTGTCTTGCCCACGGTAGCGACAATCCGGGCCCTGCCTCCAGGAATTGGAAAGATGACGAACGGCCCGTCCCGATGCAGGAAGGTGGCGATCTCGTCGGCCGGCGGCATGCCATCACCCTCCAGGCGGATGTCGGCAAGCATCCAGTCGTCATCCTGCGTCACACCCTGGAACGCCAAGGCGAGGCCGTGCCGCACTGTGCTGTGCGCGCCATCGCAGCCCACCAACCAGGGTGTCTCGAACACTTCTTCCTGCCCATCAGCGTGACGCAAGCGCGCCTCGACGTGTTCTGCCGCCTGGTTGAAGCCCAACAGCTCCCAGTTCCGTTCAACCGTCACGCCGAGGGACTGGAGATGCGCGGTCAGCAACCGCTCCGTGTCGGATTGCGGGATCATCAGAGCGAAATTGCATGGACTGGCGATACCGCTGAACCCGGTGTGCCCCAGCATGGTTCGGCCACTCCGGATGGACGCTCCACGGGCGCGCAACCCGGCATCAAGAAAAGCAGGCGCGCAGCCCATCCGGTCCATCAGTTCGAGCGTGCGGCTCCAGATGACGAGGGCTTTGGATGTCTCGGTCGGACGTGGGCTGCGATCGATGACGCGGACCTGCACCCCATACCGCGCCAGTTCGGCTGCAAGGGTGAATCCGACAGGCCCGGCGCCTACGATCAGCACCTGATGCATGCGCTTGTTCTTTCCATGTGAACAGAAAGCTTGGTTTATTGTCGCCTGTCCCGAACGCCCGCGATCCCTGGCGCCTCCATCAGTTTGGTTTGGTTGCGGTGTCGCGTCACCATGCCGTTGTTCGCTCTCCACCAGAACCGAACAGCGCGGGATTCAAGACTTTCAGTCTGGCGGCGATCCAGAGTAGCGGTGCACATCCTCTGAATCGAGAAGCCAACCCGCGTCGTGCGACGTCCATATGTGCATGACGGGCTTGCTGCCAGGATCATCGTCTAGCGTCGCTACGCGCAGAATCACGTGCGGCTGGGTAGGCCGCTCGGCCATGAGGTGCGTGCCACATACCGAGCAAAACCAACGCAGCTTATCCGGCGAGGACGCAAACACGCGAAGCCGGTCCTCGCCCATCTCCCAGCGGAAGTGCTCCCGCATTACACCAGCCGTGCTCGCGAAAGCGCTCGCATGAGCTTTGCGGCACGTCCCGCAGTGGCAATGCACTATTGGCATATCGATCTGGTCCACTTCGTAGCGTACAGCCCCGCATAGGCAGCTTCCCTTCAGCGCCATTCGGCGTGTCATCCTCTGGCCTCGATTGGCTTGCTCATGTAAACGGTGATCCCGAGCCCGGATTTTTCCTCTCGGTCTACGCCGTAACCCATCTTGCTGTAGAGCTGCACGTTCGCGGCAAAGAGCTTGTTGGTGAACAGTTTGATAACTGAATAACCTTGAGCCGCAGCCACCTGCTCTGCGTGAGCCAAGAGCTTTCGGCCCAAACCCCTGTTCTGGAACGCGGGAGACACGGCGACATTCTCGATGAGAAGATGACCATCATCTGGAACCATCTCGATGAGAGCCGCTAGCTTACCATCCATATGCAGGAGGTCGATGCGGTGTTTCCGCACAGCTTCATCATAGTCGATGGTCATTGGTAAAGGCTCGCGCCCGATGACCGGAACCCATTTGCAATAGGCTTCCCGTGTCAGAGCACGGATAGCTTCAGCATCTTCCGTGGTTGCCGGCCGTAGTGAGAACGCTGCGGATAGTTCAATGTCGGCGGTGCTGCTGGAATCCATTGTGGGTCTTCTCCAAATGCAAAAACCCCGCGACGGTTGCCGCGGGGAGCTGAAGCGTATCCTCGAAAGAGCTTTAGGTCAGGTGATGGTGTTACCCTTCACAAGGCTGACCAGCCTCCGGCAGACACGACGAACCCGCCGCAGTTGATACGGCGTCGGCGTCGGTCGTCGGTGCTGTGGAAATGGCACATCCTTGAAACAGATTGGCGGCTCCTGTTTCCCGCGGCAAGTATTTGAGATCCATTCCCCACCAGAACCTGACGGCACGGAACTCAAAACTTCTGAACCCCTAAACCCTTCGCCGCCGCCCGGATCTTGTCGGTATCCAGGACCGCCTTCTTCGCCCATCCCTCATTGCCCGGCGGAACCTCCGGGCGGAACGTCTCGTAGAGACGGAAGCCAACACGGTTCAGTTCCGCGGGTTCATGACGTCCAGCCAGTTCCTCCATCACGGCCCGCACATCGCCCAGCCGATCACCAAAAGCCTTGGCCAAATAGCGCTGAACCGCGTCCGGATCAGACGGGTGGTCACCCTCGGCCGCCCGCGGCTCCCCGTCATCATTCGGCAGCAGCCGGATTTCCTTCCCCAGCAGGAACGCGGGCTTGGTCACCTGTTCCACCCGCGGCCGCGCTGTTCCCGCGTCCTGGTCCGCCTTGCGTTCCTCCCGCCCAAGCGACCGCGCCTTCACCCGAGCCGCGAAGCCCGCCACCGCTCGCCCCAGCGTCAGGGCGGTCTCCGGCGGGTGGCCTAGGCGTTCCGCGACAACGGCCGCCCACAGCGTCAGCACCGGAGCACGGTTGATGATGATCGAAGGCATGGCGCTATGTTTGCCCCGCTTCCAGGGACCGGACCTCGACCAATGTATCCAGCTCCGGATCAGCCGGTGTCATCAGTTCCTCCGTCAAAGGCGAATCCTCGGTTTCCTTGATCGCGTCCAGCACCGCCTGAGGATCGGCCGCAACAGCCATCGCCTCCGCTTCCTCGTCAACCCGGTTCTTCAGCAGTGGGTTGTCCCGCCGCATCTCCTCAAGCAGCGCGATGATCTTCGCCGACTTTTGCTCGCTGAGGATCGCCAGTTCCAACGTCAGTTGCTCGCGATAACCCGCCAACTGGTCTTCCCGCCGCTGCGTCGTCAAAATAAGGATGGTGACATAAAGCGCCAGCAGTCCCAGGGCGCCCTGAAGCCAGGCGAAAGGCGGATCATCCCAGGGCGGGCTGCCGAACAGCATCATCGCGACGTTGCCCCCGATCCATAGCATGATGACCGCCGTCAAGCCCCCAATGAACGAAGGGCGGCCAATCCACGCGGTCAAGCGCTCAACGAGCCGCTGCAAGGCCCCCGCTTCCTGGCGATGGTCAGCGTGAAGCTTGGCGATGGCCTGGATCGTGTCTTCAATATGGGCCGGAAGAATGGGGGTCTCATCGACCATGCGTTCGTGTTCCGATCTGGCTGGCGCGGCGAGGAGTGTCGGCGTCTGGCAATCCAAGCGTATACGCAGGCAACGCGGCAGGGTGGGCGTCCGATCCAACGCCATCCCATCGCCAGCGGGAAAGTGACTCCATCCACCGGCGGGATCACATCCTGCCTCAGTGCGCCACCATTCCGACCAGGGGAAAAGCCAAGGTCACATCGACCTTCATGCAAGCCTTCAAAACGCTGAGCCACCCGCTGTCGCCCGCAAGAGCTGGCGAACCTCGACAACGCCCAGCTTTGGCTTCCCAAAGTCCGGAACCATGTCGCGGCGAGGCCAACGCGGCAGCCCTGCAAGGGGCGCTGGCCGTTGGGGGAAAATGGCGCAATGCTGGCGCAACCCGCCAACCTGCCATGAACAAGCCCGGCGCACTCCAGAATGAAGCAACCAGGCTTGCCTTTTGGCCAGGCATTTCGCGAGGCCCTGGCGCATGCCAACGCCGGGAACCTGGATGCCGCCGCTGCATCCTGCGCTGTGCTTCACAGCCTCCGGCCTCGCGACCCTGCTGTCCTGCAACTGCAAGCAACCATCGCGTTGCGCACGGGCCGCCCGCGCGAGGCGCTGGACACCATCCGCCAAAGCCTGACGTTGCGCCCCAGCCATGTTCCGTCGCTCATCCTGGCCGCGCGGGCCACCCGTGCGGCAGGCCAGCCTGATCAGGCCGTGCCGCCCTTGCGCGAAGCCATGGCAGCCGCGCCCTCCCTGGCCGAACCGACGTTCCTGTTGTGCCGAACGCTGCTCGATCTGGATGACCCATCGCTTGATGCCGCCCTGGCCCTCACGGCGGAGCGACATCCAATCCAGGCGACGGACTGGCAGCAACTCGGCTATGCGCTGCGACGCGCCCGACGCCCGGACGCCGCGCTGGCGGCGTTCACCCGCGCCGCCGCCGCCGATCCGACGCTGGCAGCCGCCCATTTCGGCTGTGGCCTGCTGCTGCGCGAGGCAGGCAGGCTGACCCAGGCACGCGCCGCCCTGCAAAGCGCCGTCGCGCTAGACCCAACCCTCAGCGCCGCCTGGTTCGCGCTCGGCCTGACCCAGCAGGACCTGCACGACGAGGCGGGCGCGGCAATGGCATTCGGGGCGGCGCTGCGCGAGCGGCCGGATTTCGCCGAGGCAGCGGTCAACCAGGGCATCGCCCTGCAACGCCAGGGCCGGATGGACGCCGCGATCGAGGCCTACCGGGCCGCCGTCGCCATCCAGCCGGATACCTTCGGCCGCATCGCCCAGGCCGTGACCGCCGCCCGCGCCGGCATGCTATGTCTCGACCCCGGCGCCCTTCGCCGAATGCTGAACGCGTGACCGCCGGGCGCGAAAGCGGCGGCGGTAGACGCCGTGCCCGCTCAGCAAGGCCTCGGCCGTCACGTCGTAGCGCTCGGCGCGTTCGGCGGAAAACGTTTCGAAAACCAGTTCCGGCGCGAGCCTCGGCACCGGGAAGCATTGGGCGACAGGCGTGCCTCGCGGCAGCACGCCCGAAAATCCGGGGTTGACCCAGACCGCGGGAAACAGGATGCCAACGTCACTGAACCGGTCGGCATCCACCAGGCTGGTGATCAAGCGGAAGGGCAGGTCATCCCGGTTGACGGGATGGGTCGCGAACAGCGACCAGCCCGGCCCCAGCTCGATGGTCCAGAAGCTGTTGAACTTGACCAGCACGCGATCGGGATGGTGCAGCGGCGTTCCCTTCACCTGTTCAGCGACGTGAAAGCTGATGGGCGAGCGCGGATGCGCGTGAACCGAGGGCGTCGGCACATCCCAGTCCCAGGACAGCGCGCCATCGCGCACGGTCACGTCGCAAGGCAGCGGCATGATGAAGCCATGGGTCATCGCGTCGATGAACGGCGGGCATTGCTTGACGGTGCGGACGTCCTGGCCATGGGTTGGCGAGAACGCCCGTGGCCGCATGGCGCGCAGCCAGTCCGGCAACGCCGACCGGGCCGGCAGGGGTGGCGGCAGATGGGCCTTCAGCGCCGGGTCGCAGCGAAAGACTATGCGCAAGGTCAGTGCCGCATGGGTATTATCGGCGTGGCGCGAGCGTTCGGGTAAATCTGCCGCATGGATTAATTTTTCGCTGTATCTGTTTGGTCAGAAGCTCGAAGCGATGCGCATATCCTAACCTCGACTTCGAACAAGAGCGGAGGGAATGCACGCGCAACCAGGGATTTGAAAACCCCGCTTTGCCATGAGTTCCCTCGGTAGCCATGGGTACCAGTGCTGGAACCCGGGCAGGTCACCTTATCGCCGGGCGTAGCGACGCAGCGCCGCCTCGTCCAAGGTCACGCCGATGCCGGGGCCAGACGGCAGGTGAACGTGGTAGTCGGCAAAGCGCAACGGCTCCGTCACAAGGTCGCCGGTCAGGATCTGCGGCCCGAAGTGCTCGCAGCCCCAGGCCAGTTCGCGGAAAGTGGCGAACACCTGAAGGTGCGCCGCCGCCCCGACCGAGCTTTCAAGCAGGCAGCCCCCGTATAGCCCGATGCCGCCCGCCTCGGCCACCGATGCCACCTTGCGCACCCCCAGCAGCCCGGCGTGCTTCACCAGCTTCAGCGACACCGCATCCGCCGCGCCCGCCGCCGCGACGGCCAGCATGTCATGCGCGTCGAACACGCACTCGTCCGCCAGCAAGGGCGGCGTGCCCGGCCGCGCCCGCAACCGCGCCATGGCCGCTAGGTTCCACGCCGGCACCGGCTGCTCCACCAGCCGGACGCCCATTTCCCCAAGCTGCGGCAGGCACCGCCCCGCCACCGTTTCATCCCACGCCTGGTTCGCATCCACGATCAGTTCCGCCCGTCCCTCCAGCGCCCGGGCAAGGTGCCGCATCCGCGCCATGTCCGCCTCCGGCGACTGCGCGCCGATCTTCACCTTGAAGGTCCGGTGCAGCCGAGCGGCCAGCTTGCGCTCGGCTTCCTCCACCTCCTGCGCCGGATCGCCGGAGGCCAGGGTCCACAGCACGGCAATCCGGTCCCGCACCGCGCCCCCCAGCAGCGCCGAGGCCGGCAGATCAAACGTCTTGCCCACCGCGTCAAACAACGCCGTCTCAACCGCGCCCTTGGCGGCGTTGTTGCGCTTGGCCGCCTGGTCCATGCGCAGCCCGGCCGCCTCGAAATGATCCGCCCGCGCGCCCAGCAGCGCCGGCGCAAGGTAGGCGTCGATGTTGGCCTTCATGGCCTCCACGCTTTCCTCGCTCCAGCGCGGCCCGCCGAGTGTCGCCGCCTCCCCAATCCCCTCGACGCCATTGGCCAGGCGCACCTGCGCGATCACATAGCTCTGCGCCGTGACCGAGGTCTGCGACAGCTTGTGCTGGCGCACCGTCGGCACATCGACAATCGTGCTGCGCACCTCGGCGACGAGCAGGTCGCGCGCCAGGTCGGCGGCGACAGGGGCAGGCATGCCAGGCATCGGCGGTCTCCATGAAAGCGCGGCGCAGACTGTATCACAGTCGCGCCGCCTTGGGTTCAGGCCGCCTTCGCGTGCTCGCGCAGCACGACGGTGTCAGGCACCTGATCGGTTTCCCGGTTCAGCGTGAAATCGAACGCGATCTCGGTGAACGGGCCATCCAGCCCGCGTTCCCGCGCCGCCGCCGGGTCCTCGTTGCGCTTCACGCCGGGGATCAGTTCCTCGCGGGTGGCGAAGGCGAAGTCGTCATAAAGGTATTCGTCGCCGGCGATGTTGATCTGCGTGGTCAGCTTCCGGTAGCCGGGCGCGGAGACGAAGAAGTGGATGTGCGCCGGCCGCCGCCCATGCCGCCCAAGCTGGTCCAGCAGCTTCTGCGTCGCCCCATCCGGCGGGCAGCCATAACCCGACGGCAGGATGGAGCGGAAGCGGTAGCGCCCATCGGCGTCCGTCTCGATGCGGCGGCGCAGGTTGTAGGGGCTTTGCGACGGATCAAAGAACGAGTAGCCGCCCTTGGTGTTGGCGTGCCACACGTCCACGACCGCGCCCGCCACCGGCTTGCCGTCCGTGTCTCGCACTTGCCCGTGCATGATCAGCGCCTCGCCGCTTTCAGGGTCCTGGTCCAGCCGAGCCTCTCGCTGGAAAAGCGGCGCGTCGGCGAGGTACAGCGGTCCCTCGATGGTGCGTGGCGTGCCGCCCTCCAGCCCGGCCTGCCGCTCTTTCTCGTCAAAGCGCAGGTCGAGGAAATGTTCCAGGCCAAGCCCGGCCACGACCAGCCCATACTCGTTGTTCCGGCCCACTTCGGTCAGGTAGCCCACGGCCGTCCAGAACTCGTCCGGCGTCACGTCGAACTCCTCGATGGTCTTGAACAGGTCGGAGACGACGCGCCGCACGATGCGCTTCGTGCGCTCGTTGCCGCCGGGCTGGTCAAGGCCGCTGAGCTTTGTCAGCAGGTCCTTGGTGGGGCTGGTGTTCAGCAGGCTTTCGCTCATGGTGTTCTCTCCCGGTGGATGACGTCAGCCTAGATCGCCGCCCGCCACAGGCAAGGTGGCCCCGGTGATATACGACGCTTCGTCCGACGCGAGGAACAGGATCGCCGCCGCCTGTTCATCGGTGGCGCCGTAACGGCGCATCAGGCTGGGCACGGTTGCCTGGTCCGCGACCTGCTGGCGCCAAGCCGCCTCCCGCGGCCGCGAGATGGCGCTGCATGGTCACCAAAGGCAAGTGACCGTCCCGCCGCCTTGACTTCCATCCCACGGAACTTACGGTCTTCCAATGAGTTCGCGGAAACTTCGTATTGCCATTGTCGGTGGAGGGATCGGAGGGCTGACCCTGGCCCTCGCGCTGCGGCAGCGTGGCCTGGCAGCCGACGTGTTCGAGCAGGCCTCCGCGCTAACCGAGGTCGGCGCGGCCGTCGCTTTGTCCGCCAACTCCACCCGCGAACTGCAACGGCTCGGCCTGCTTGAAGAAATCGCCGCCGTTTCCACCGAACCCACCGAGTTGATCTACCGAAGCTGGCAGGACGGCCGGCGCATCGCGGCCCACCCCGTACGTCAGGACTCGCGGTACCGCGACCGCTTCGGCGCGCCCTATTTCGGCATCCACCGGGCGGACCTGCAACGCATCCTCGGCAAAGCCGTCGGCGGCAGCGAATTGCGTCTCGGCCATCGCCTGGCCAGCCTTGAGGCGCGGGGCGCTGCCATCGCCCTCCAATTCGCCAACGGCCATGTCGCGGAGGCGGACCTTGTGGTCGGAGCGGACGGCCTGCGCTCCGTAGTGCGCCGCTGGATCACGGGCGACGAGGGCACGGCCTACTCAGGCACCAGCGCCTTCCGCGGCATCGTGCCGGCCAGCCGGCTGCCGTCCCTGCCCGATCCCCAGGCCATCCAGTTCTGGATGGGGCCAGGGGCGCACCTGCTGCATTACGCGATCGGCGGCCAGGGCCAGGACGTCAACTACTTCGCCGTCGTCGAGGGGCCAGCCGCCTGGCCCCGCGCCGACAGCTCGACAGCCGAGCTTGAGCCGAATGAGGCGCTCGACGCCTTCAAGGGCTGGCATCCGGCCGTCACCGAGATGATCGGCGCGACGCCGCACACGCTGCGCTGGGGGCTTTTCGTGGTGCCGCACCTGCTGCGCTGGCATCGCGGCCGGGCCGTCCTTCTCGGCGACTCCGCGCACGCGATGGTGCCGCACCACGGCCAGGGCGCGAACACGACGATCGAGGATGCCATCACGCTGGCGGAACTGCTGCGTGACGTGGAGCCTGGCGGCCTTGACGGCATGATGCGCCGCTACCAGGCGTTGCGGCGCGCGCGCACCCGAAAGATACAACGCAGTTCCTGGATGACGAACGGCCTGCTCCACCTTCCGGACGGCCCCGGCCTCACCCGGCGCGACGAAACGATGGAAAGGTTCCCCGAACAGTTCGGCTGGATTCACGCGTTTGACGCGTTGCGTTCGGTGGCCGGTCCCGCGATGACGGAAGGGGCCGGCAGGATCTAGCCCATGCAGCAAGACAGCGTCCTGTCCCGTGTCGCGGACATATTGTCGCAATTCACCGGCGTTGACCGGCTCCGGATCGCCCGCGACAGCCGCCTTCGCGACGAGTTCGGCATGAACTCCCTCTCGATGATCGATCTGGTTGTCGCGGCGGAGGACGAATTCAACGTCAGGATACCGGACGAGGAGGCCGAGCGGTTCGAGACTGTCGGCGACATGGTCAATTTTCTCCAGCGTGCCATTGCTGTCTCCTGACACGCGGCGGCGTTCCGGAAACCGCCCTGAACACGCGCTCCCGGCTGCCGGCTGGATCGCGTGTCCCCCTGGCAAGCGGGGCAGCGATCTGTCCGCGTCGTGACCGTCGGGCCGCTTGCATTGCGTGCTCAAACCAAAGTAATGGCAGCATGATTGCACCGATCAGGGGGAACGTTGCGTCCATGCCTTCTCAAGCGCATCGCCTCGTCGTGCTTCTTGCCCCGTTGCTTTGCCTTGCTGCCTGCGGCCCCACCCGGGAACAGGCGACGGCGGGCCTCCTGAACCAGCGGCTGCAAGAGCAACTCGACGCCGACGTCAAGGGAAACCGCGTCGCCTTGGAAACCTTGCCAACGGGCGCCAGGGTCACGTTCCTGGACACTTCTTCCACGCCGGGTGGCCTGCAGGATCCCGATCCCAGCCTGGGAAGCACGCGAGCCAGCGTCATCGAGGCGTTGCTGGACCCGTCCTTGATGCGTATCGGCGTGACGGACACCTCTGTCTTGCCCCCGGACGAGAAAGCCGCGCGCACCCGCGATCTCACCCAGTACATCCAGTCCATGCAGCTCGGCTCCACCCTTCAGCCCGCCGAATCGCCGGAAGCGCAGCCGTCCGGACCCGGACCCGCTGGCATGAGGCTGACCATCAATGTCCAGTGCCCTCATCGCAACGATGGCTCGGGCTACGACAGCGGCGTCAGGAAGCCCGCCTGCTTCTAAGGCATGTCCAGGACGTCTGATCGGTCACGGGCTGGCCGCAATCTCCGCATCATGTTTCGAGACTGAGTTAGCGCAATCGGGCCATGATTACGCGAAACCATGTCGATGCCGTATGCCTGTCTCATGCCTGCAAGCAGCCTGGAACCCGCTTCAGGCATCGCTTGACCGATCCAGGCTTCCGGCGCGTGAATTCTGTCTCTGCGATCTCCGAGCCCCGCTCTGCGCTCCCTGCGTCGAAAATGGAGCATCCCCAGACCCAGGCCGAAGCTTCATTCCACTGCCAGGAAAACCGCCAGGTCACTGAACGCCGCCGTGCTGGATTGCCCCTGGTCAGGCACTGACAGGCAATCACGCAAAGCGCGGCCAGCCAAGATCGTCTCAGGCAGGCTTCCCCTCAACCAACCTTCAGCCCACGCCGGAACGTCCCGCGTGTCCAAGCAATCGCCCTGACGGCCCCTTGCGCCTTCCCGCGACATTGCCTGAGTCCTCAACAACAGGCTAACTGCTCCCGCCGCACCGTCCAACGAAAGGCTGACAATGGCGCCGAATGCCAAGCGGGTGTTCTACGTGAACAACGTCGCCGCCCCGATCTACCTGGAGATTTTGGCCAAGCGTCCTGACATCCAACTGGACAAGCTTGAGAACGACACTCCCGACGCCCAGGCCGAACCCATCCTGTCCCAGGCGCACGCCTACCAGATAGGCAGCAGCCGCCAGGAACTGGCCATGAAGCTGCAAGGCCATGCGCCGTTGCTGAACCGTTGCCCTCGCCTGCTGGCGCTTTCAACCAACGGCGCGGGCTTCGACACGGTCAGCCTGGCCGACGCCACGGCGGCCGGGGTCGCCGTCGTCAACCAGGCGGGCGGCAACAAGGAGGGCGTGGCCGAGCATGTCATGGCAATGATGCTGGCGCTGTCGAAACGCCTCGTGATGTCCGACCACGCCATGCGCGCCGGCATCCCCTATCAGCGCCGGGACTTCATGGGCGACGACATCCAGGGCCGCGCCATCGGCATCATAGGCTTGGGCCATGTCGGCAGCCGGGTCGCCGAGCTGTGCCGTGGCCTGTTCGGGATGCGCGTCATCGCCTACGACCCCTATCAGACGGCGGAGCAGGTCGCCGCCAAGGGCGCCGAGAAAGCCGCCACGCTGGACGAGCTTCTGACGGCCGCCGACTACGTCTCGGTCAACTGCCCGCATACGGCCGAGACCCGAGGCATGATGGGCGCGGCGCAATTCGCCCGCATGCAAGGACACGCCTACTTCATCACCACCGCCCGAGGCGGCATCCACGACGAGGCGGCCCTCGCCGAGGCCCTGGCCCGGAAGCAACTCGCCGGCGCCGGCCTGGACGTTTGGGAAGACGAGCCGCCTCCGTCCGACCACCCGCTGCTGCGTTTCGACAACGTCGTCGCCAGCCCGCACAGCGCCGGCGTCACGCGCCAGTCAAGGCACAACATCGCCCGCATCGCGGCGGAGCAGATGATCGACATCCTCGACGGCAAGAAGCCGCCCCGCCTGCTGAACCCGGAGGTATGGCCGACCTACCGCGAGCGCTTCGCCGGCATCCTCGGCTTCGCCCCTGAAGCATGAGGCGTAGCCCTCTCCGCGACGGCTGACCGAACGGCCGCCAGCGCGGCGTCCCCGTCGCTTGCGTCCACCGCCAGCCAGTCATGGGCGCTGTTGTCCCGTTGCGCCGACTGCCGCAACACTGCCACCGTCGCATCCGAGGCGTCCGCTTCGCGACCCGCGACCCGTTGTTCCAGGACCGCCAGGGGCGCATGCAGCCAAACGCCGGTGAATCCGATGCCCACGGCCGCCGCGCCCGCCGCCAGGTCGGCCCGCATCCGCCCGTCAAGGAAGGTCGCATCCGCGATCACCGCATGGCCTCCCGCCGCCACCAGGCAAGCCTGCTCGATCAGCAGGCGGTTGACGCGGGCATTGGCTGCCTCCGAGTAAGCCTCCGACGGCAGGCGTTCTTCCGGCGCCTTGCCGAACAGCCGCTTGCGGATTTCGTCGCTCCGCAGCGCCAACCCGCCAGGCGCAGGCGCAAGGGAAGGAGCGAGCGCCCGGGCCAGCGTTGTCTTGCCGGTCCCTTGCAGCCCGCCAACCGCGACGACATGGCCACGAACCGGCGCCAGGTATCCGAGCGCCGCCTCCAACAGTGCCCGCGCCGTCCCCTCCTGTCCCATCGCGGCCATCACGTGCGCCCGGATCATGGCCCGCTGCGACAGGAACATCGGCAGGCCGCGCAGGCCGGCGGCATCGCCCGAACGCGCGACATAGCGGTTCATCACCCGGTTCGCCGCGGCGCGTCCCACCCGCTGCTCCAGGTCCATCAACAGGAACGCCAGGTCGTAAACCGTGTCGGTCGTCGCCAGCGCCTCGTCGAACTCCAGCGCGTCGAAGGGTATCGGCTTGCCTTGCCAGAGGCACAGGTTCCCCAGATGCAGATCGCCATGGCAGCGCCGCACGAACCCCCCAGCAGAGCGTTCCGACAGCCAGGGCCGCAGCGCGTCGGTCGCCGACAGGCACCGGTCGCGCCACGCCCCGACCTCCGCGCCTGGCAGGCCAGCCGCCAGGGCGGACGTCGCGTTGCCGTCGGCGATCCGCGCCAGCCCCGCCGCGCTGTCCCAGCCAGTAACCGGAGGCAGGCGCGCGTGGCACGCAGCGACGCAGTCGCCCAAAGGGTCCAGC
>CAXTXZ010000017.1:0-18715 GCA_964248015.1 uncultured Rhodopila sp.
GGGCATCGTCGACACCCGATCCGCCTACAACAACTGCCATCGCACCGTCCCCGAACTGATCGAGGCCGTGAAGCGCGGCGTCCTCGGGGCCGGCGGCCTGCCGATGCCGTTCCCAACGGTGTCCCTGTGCGAACCGTCGCTGTTCCCGACCTCCATGCACTATCGCAACCTCGCCGCCCTGGACACCGAGGCCATGCTGGGCGCGCAGCCGATGGACGCGGCGGTGCTGATCGGCGGCTGCGACAAGACCGTGCCGGCGCAACTGATGGGCGCCGCCTCGGCCGACGTGCCCGCCGTGCAACTGGTGACCGGCCCCATGCTGGCGACCCCCTTCCAGGGCGAGCGCCTGTCCGCCTGCACCGACTGCCGCCGCTACTGGGCCGCCTACCGCGCCGGCCGCGTCACCGAGGAACGCATCGCCCTGATCGAGGGCCGCCTGGCCACCACCGCCGGCACCTGCGGCGTCATGGGCACCGCCTCCACCATGGCCTGCATCGCCGAGGCGCTCGGCATGATCCCCCTGGGCCACGGCTCGATCCCGGCGGTCCACGCCGACCGCCTGCGCGCCGCCGAGGAAGCTGGGGCGCTGGCCGTGCGCCTGATCCAAAACCCGATCCGCCCGTCGCAGGTCATCACGGCGCGCTCCGTCGAGAACGCCCTCCGTGTTCTCTTGTCGCTTGGCGGCTCCACCAACGCGTTGATCCACCTGACGGCCATCGCCGGACGCGTCGGCGTGAAGATCGACCTGCGCAAGCTGAACGAACTGTCCGACACGACGCCCGTGCTGGTCGATCTCAAGCCGACCGGCGAGGGCTACATGGAGGATTTCCACGCCGCCGGCGGCATGCCGGCGCTGCTATGGGAACTTCGCGACCTGCTGCACCTGGACCCGATCGACGTCACCGGGCTTTCCCTTGGGGAACGCCTGGCCGAACCCCCGTTCGTCGACCGCCGCTACATCCGGCCGCGTGCCGAACCGGTGTCGCCCGTGGGCGGCATCGTGTCGCTGTTCGGCTCCCTCGCGCCGCGTGGCGCGATCCTCAAGCGCAGCGCGGCGACGCCTTCGCTGTTCGAGAAGGAAGCGCGCGCCGTCGTGTTCGACGGCCTGGAGGATCTTGCCAACCGCATCGACGACCCGGCGCTGGACGTGACCGAGGATGACATCCTGGTTCTGAAGAACGCCGGCTCGCTGAGTCCCGCGGGAATGCCCGAGGCCGGCTACCTGCCAATCCCTTCCCGTCTGGCGAAAGCCGGCGTCAAGGACATGGTGCGCATGAGCGATTGCCGCATGTCCGGCACAGCCTTCGGCACGATCGTGCTGCACGTCACCCCGGAAGCCGCCGCCGGAGGCCCGCTGGCCCTGGCCGAAAGCGGTGACCGCATCAGGCTGTCGGTCAAGGACCGCTCGCTCGACCTGCTGGTCGCGCCGGAGGAACTGGCGCGGCGGCGTGCGTCCTGGGCGCCCCCGGCCAAGCCAAAGCGAGGCTGGGACCGGTTGATCGTTGATCAGGTGACCCAGGCGGATGAAGGCTGCGACCTGGCGGTGCTGCGCGCCGAGGGATGAAAGTCCTGAACCCATGCCGGGCCACGACAGGTGGCGCGGCATGGGCAATCACGCTTCACTGATTGAACTGCTCTTCCTTCGGCACGTCCGCATCCGGTGGCACATAAGGTTCGGCACATTCGCTTGCCATCAATCCACCTTCCAGCAGCAAATCATTCCGGAATGCATCCTGAACGAAGTCGGCGGTATCCAAGTGCCGATCCTCGAAATACATGGCATGCACGTCGTCACGCCCGGCGCCGTAAACAACCCGGCCAATCTTCGCCCAAATACAGGCCATCGTGCACATGCCACATGGTTGTAACGTGGAATACAGCACCGCTCCACGCAGTTCGTGGCAGGCGAGCGTTTCTCCGGCTCGGCGCATGGCAACGATCTCGGCATGCGCTGTCGCGTCATGCCGTTGATCAACTTCATTGCAGCCCTCGCCGATAACCTTTCCATCGCGCACGATCACGCAGCCGAGCGGGTTCTTTCCCGGCGCCGCTTCCCCCAATCGGGCCAAATCAATAGCGCGCCGCATCCATTTTTTGTCATCGTCGGTCCAGGCCACCACGTCACCTCTGGAAAAACTGGAAAAGGGCCCAAAAATGAATCGTGCAACCCAAGGCAACCATGACGTGAAGCCGGCGGCGGATTACGTTGGCGAAAATCAGCAGACAGACTGGTCATTCAGCATGCCAATGCGGATCGCCGGCTTCTGTGGGAAGTCATAACGCGGCAGCGCCGAGCTTGCCGTCGCGCCCAGCGCTGGACGTCGTTTCAGCATCATCTGGAGTTGATCGGACGTAAAAAGCGCCGGCCATTGCGGACCGGCACCGAGTGGGTTCAGGCCGGCGTGAAGAACGGCAGGGACGGGCCCTCGTTCTCGGTCTGGATGAACGTGACTTTCACTGGCTGGCCAATCGCCAGCGCCTTGAAATCGCAATCCACGAAGTTAGTCAGCACGCTCGGCCCTTCTTCCAGCGTCACATAGCCGATGGCGTACGGCGGATTGGCCCGTTCCATCACGCTGAGCGTGTAAACCGACGCCTTGCCGGACGCTTCTTCCCAATCACACTCGCCGAAGCAAAACGGGCACAGTGCTCGTGGATACCAGTGCGCCTTCTTGCAGCTCGTGCAACGACGGATCATCAGCTTGCCAGCGGCGGAGCCATCGAAGAACGGCTTGGTTTCAGGATTTGTCTCGGGCGTGCCGACAAATGGGATTTTTCTCGCAGTATAAGCCATGTCAATTACTCCCGTTCCAGAATGACGGTGCTGCCGCAATGGCGCGTGCCCAGCGCGCCGCCGGTGCCATGCGCCATGGCCAGATCGCAATTCGGCACCTGCACCTTCGGATGGGCCTCGCCACGCAACTGGCGCACCGCCTCAATGATCTTGGTGATGCCACCGCGGTTGGCGGGATGATTGGAGCACAATCCGCCGCCATCCGTATTGAACGGCAGCTTGCCAACGCCAGAGATCAGGTTGCCGTCAGCAACAAATTTCCCGCCCTCGCCCTTGCCGCAAAAACCAAGGTCTTCCAGTTGCATCAGAACGGTGATGGTGAAGCTGTCGTAGATCGAGGCGTATTTGATGTCGGACGGCTTGATGCCCGCCATCTCCCACGCTGGCGGCCCGGACCAGCGCGCGGCGGTGTAGGTCAGGTCGATCTCGCCGCCCATCTGGTGTTTCGGCGATTCGCCGACGCCGATTACCTTGACCAGTGGCCGCTTCAGGCTTTTCGCGATTTCCGGTTTGGTCAGAATCAATGCGCCGCCGCCGTCGCTGATGACGCAGCAATCCAGGCGGTGCAGCGGCGTCGACACCATTGGCGAGTTCACGACGTCTTCCACCGTGACCACGTCGCGCAGCATTGCATGAGGATTGTACTGCGCATGATGCGACGCCGCCACCTTGATCCATGCAAGCTGCTCGCTGGTGGTGCCATATTCGTGCATGTGCCTGGCGGCGCACATCCCGTACAGGTTGGCCGTGGCAGGACCATACGGGTATTCGAACTGCATTTCCGGCGCGGCCGGATTGCCGGGGCGCGGCGCGGTGCCGGTGGCCTGCCCCTCACTGCGCGGACGACCAGACAGCGTGATCAACGCCACGTTGCAACGGCCAGCGGCAATGGACTCCATCGCGTGGCCAACCGCCACCTGATAGGAAGAGCCTCCGACGTCGGTGCTGTCGACATGACGGCACTTCAGGTTCATGTAATCAACCATCGACAACGGCCCAAGGCTTCCCGGCGCATCGCCAGCGCAGAAATAGCCGTCCACGTCATCCTTTGTCAGGCCTGCGTCTGCCAGCGCGCCCTTGGCGCATTCGGCATGCAACATGGCGATGGATTTGTCCGGCGCCTTGCGGGTGGGATGCTCCCACGCTCCAGCAATATAAGCCGCACCTTTTAAACTCATGATCAACATCCCCCCAAGGACCGCCGTCCATGGCGATCCGCTTTGCGTCAAGTAATCGCCGCTAACGGTAACCCGTCCAGCTAGCCTTGGATTATACGGATCGCTTGCCGCAGGGCTACCCCTGCCGGCGGCAACAACTCCTTCAACTCCCTTAATAAAGTTTCGTTAATAAATTTGAACATGTCAATTTGTGTACATATGCACGTCAGACTTGTCTATGACGTCCCATCAGTGCAATGATCCATTCACGAAAGGTGGTTCATGGAGACTTTATCTCGGATTGCCGTTGTCGAGGACGATCCTGACATCAGCCGGATGATGGTCAGCTATATGACCGAGCATGGCTTTGAGGTGACGCCCGCTCGCAGCGGACGCGACCTTGATCGGGTACTGTCCGGCGGGTCTGTCGATTGCGTTATCCTGGACGTGGGCCTCCCAGGTGAAGACGGCCTTAGCATTTGCCGGCGCCTGCGCGGCAAATCCAGCGTGCCGATCATCATGGTAACGGCCCGCGGCACCGAAACCGACCGGATCGTGGGCTTGGAAATTGGCGCGGACGACTACTTGCCGAAGCCGTTCAACCCGCGTGAACTGGTCGCCCGTGTCCGTGCGGTCATGCGGCGCAGCATGGCCAGTGAGCCACCGCCCACGGCACCGGCGCCAAAGACCCTGTTGTTTGAAGGCTGGCGTCTCGATATGGCACGACGTCAATTATTTGATCCAAGTGATGCGCCGCGCGCATTAACCAGCGGTGAGTTCAATATCCTGGCGATTTTCTGCCAGAACCCTCGCAAGGTGCTGTCACGCGACGATCTTCTGGACCTGCTGCATGGCCGCGCGGCAGCGGTGTTCGACCGCAGCATCGACGTGCAGATCAGTCGGCTGCGGCGCAAGATCGAAAACAACCTAAAGGATCCGTCCTTTATCAAGACCGTGCGGTACGGCGGGTACTTCTTCACGCCACAGGTCATTGCCATGGCAGACAGCTAAAGCAGATCGCCGGAGGGCCGAAACGTTCCGAGGCGTGAATCTGCTTAGGAAACAATGAAGTATGGCACGTCGCAGTCCCAACTGGGCTGCGACGTGCCATAGCGACCTCGGCTCAACCAATTCGGTATTCTTGGGATCCAGCGCGCCGACACAGTGGCCCTTGATCCCGTTCCAGTTGCTTGAGCAGCCCGAGCTTTCGACGCTCCCAAATCAGAAGCTCTTCTCCTTAATCCCTGCGGCCGCCCTGCGATCTCTGCGTCACAAGCGACTATTGCTTAACGCCGGCCAGGGCCTTCTTATTCATCAGCGGAACTTCCCAAGGGAAGCCCGTCAATCCGCTTCAAGCGACTCGCTCATAGATCGCCGCAATTCCTTGCCCGCCGCCGATGCACATCGTGACAAGGGCGTAGCGTCCACCCGTTCGCTCCAGCTCGTACAGCGCCTTAACTGTCAGGATCGTCCCCGTTGCGCCAACCGGATGGCCCAGCGAAATCCCCGACCCGTTCGGGTTGACCTTCTCCAGATCGAATCCGAGGTCGCGCGCGACCGCGCACGCCTGCGCGGCAAAGGCTTCGTTCGACTCGATCACATCCATCTGGTCCAGCGCCAAACCCGCTCGCTTCAGTGCCGTCCGAGTCGCAGGCACCGGCCCGATCCCCATGATTTTCGGATCGACCCCGGCATGCGCATAGGCAACCAACCGGCCTAACGGCTTTACGCCCCGCTTGGCCGCCGTCTCGCCGTCCATCAGCACGACCGCCGCGGCTCCATCATTGATCCCCGACGCGTTGCCCGCCGTCACCGTTCCATCCTTCTTGAACACGGGTCGCAGCTTTGCCAGTTCCTCCGGCGTCACGCCACCGCGCACATGTTCATCCGTGTCAAACAAGGTTTCGCCTTTGCGAGACTTCAGCGAAACCGGCAGTATTTGCGACTTGAACCGCCCTTCGGCGATCGCCCGCGCGGCGCGCTGATGCGAAAGCACCGCCAACTCGTCCTGCTGGCCACGCGTGACCTGATGGCTCTCCGCCAGGTTTTCCGCCGTCATCCCCATGTGGATGCCCTCGAACGGGTCGTGCAGCGCCGCTGTCATCATGTCGATCATGGGGCTATCGCCCATCCGCGCGCCCCACCGCATCCCCGACGCCATATACCCCGCCCGGCTCATGCTCTCCGCGCCGCCCGCCACGGCGATGTCGGCATCGCCCAGCGTCACCGCCTGAGCCGCGGAAACGATTGCCTGCAAGCCTGACCCGCACAGCCGGTTCAGCGTCAGCGCCGGCGCGTCCTGCGTAACCCCGGCGTTCACGGCGGCGACCCGCGCCAGATACATGTCCTTGGCGTCGGTATGAATAACGTTGCCGAACACCACGTGCTGAACCTCATCCCCCGTGACGCTGGCGCGCGACAACGCCTCCCGCGTGACGCGTGCGCCAAGTTCCGTTGGCGCAAGGTCTTTCAGGCTGCCGCCGAAATCGCCGATCGCGGTGCGTACGCCGGAGACAATGTAGACTTCGCGCTGCATGGACATGCCCCGTTGGTTGCCTTGGTAAACCATGGATCTCACGCACGGTCGCGCTATGCAAGTCACGCCGCAGTCGGCTCGTTCCACCCGATGCGTCGCAAAACGCGCGACCAAAGACGCCTGCTGATGCAGGCTCTTTACTTTTCCATCAACATAACGAGAAATAACGGGAATTCGATAAAAATCCAACTCTCTGGACGTTCAGAAGAAATCTTGATCAGCCTTTTGCCCCGGTTGTTGTTGATTGTAACGGTCGCCATGGTGCCCGGCTTGCTGTTTCAGGCCTATTCCGACCATCAAGCACGCCATGTCCAACAGCAGCTTCATGAAAACGAGGCGCGGCGCCTGCTGCATCTTGTCACGTCGGAGCAGCAGCGGATCATCGAAGCGGCGGAACAGGTGCTGGACGTAATGTCCAATGCGCTCAGCGTGCAGGATCATGTGCCAGCGCTTTGTCGCGGCCTGCTGTCCAACCTTCTGATGGATTGGCCACGTTATGACGACGCTGACCTTACCTACACCGACGGAACGCCATTTTGCGCACGCGGATCCTCCAGTCGAACCGACATCGCCGACCGTCCTTGGTTTCGTCAGGCGCTGCAAACCGGGGGATTCGTCATCGGCGACTACGAAACCACACGGCGCTACGGCGCACCTACGCTTCACCTGGCCAAGCCCTTTAAGAACCACTTGGGAACCACAAGCGGCGTCGCATATGTTGCGCTCAACCTGAAATGGCTTGGCGAGCAGCTTGAACATGTCGAGCTGCCACTCAACAGCGTCGTATCGCTTTCTGATCGCAATGGCATCGTTCTGGCCAGCTACCCCGACAACAGTCGTCTCATCGGACAAAAGCAGCGCCCCAATAGCAGTGACCTGAACGATGGGGACAGGGGCCGCGGTATTGGCTCGATCACCTCCCTTGACAACGGCCGGCCCTTGCTCGTGGCGCTGTCGCCGCCCATCGCCACTTCAAAGGGCCTCATGGCCACTGTTGTACTCGACGAACAAACGTCGTTCGCCACCGCAACCTGGAACAACCTCATGGGCCTGGCGCTCCTTATCGCTGGCGCAATCCTGACCCTGGTGTTGACGGTCTGGGTCGGCAGCCGCCTGATCCGCCGGCCCGTCAACCAGTTGCTCGATGTGGCGGAGCAATGGCGCCGTGGCGACTTCGCCGCCCGCTGCGGCCAGGTTGGCGGCATCAGCGAAGTTGGCCGTCTCGCCACGGCGTTCAACGACATGGCCGAAACGCTGCAAGCCCGCGAACGCGCCCTTCATGTCGCACTCGAAGCCGCCCCCGGCATCGTGCTGGTCGTCGACCGCGACTGGCGGTTGACCTACCTTAACAAGCGCGCACGCGCGGCGGGCGCCGCTCCTGTCGGGCTGGCGCTGTGGGAGGCTTATCCCAACCTCCTGGGCACGCCCTTTGAGCAAAGCTACCGTATTGCAATGGAAAGCGGCATCGCGACCAAAATTGAAACATACTATCCACCATATGAGGGCTACTTCGAGGCCAACGCCTTTCCGTCGGTGGACGGCCTCACGATTTTCGTTCGGGACTTGACCGAGGAACGCCGAATCTCCGCCAAGCTGTGGGAAAGTGAAAGCCGCCTGCAACTCGCACGTGAAGCCGCAGGTTTTGGCGTCTGGGACCGTGACTTCGTCAACGACACGCTGGTTTGGTCAGAAGAGCAATGGCGGCTACATGGCCTGAAACCACGTCTCGGCGGTCCTGGCGACCAGGAATGGATCACCACCATCCACCCGGAGGATCGTGACCGCATTGTCGCTACCGGGCCGATCGCCTTCACCCATCCAGCCAGCCCCCTGAACACCGAGTACCGCGTCATCTGGCCAGACGGCTCCGTCCACTGGCTGCAGGCCAGGGCGCATGCCACCTGGGACACGTCCGGCACGATTGTGCGTCTGGTTGGCTTGACCCTGAACATCACGCCATGCCGGAAAACCGAGGCCGCCCTGCACTGCTTGAGCACAGAATTTGAAGCGCGCGTGCGCGAGGAAGTCGCCGCCCGCGAAGCCGCGCAGAAACGCTCCGCCCAGGTCAAACAGTTGAATGCCCTTGGCTAGTTGGCAGGCAGAATCGCTCACGATATCGACAACGTCTTGCAGGCGATCAGCGGCGCCATCACGCTGATTGAACGCCAGTCCGGCGACAATGCCGCGATAAGCCGTTACATGCGGATTACGACCGATGCCCTGGAACGCGGTGCCTCCGTGACTCGTCGGCTGCTGACCTTCAGCCGGCGCGGCGACCGGCACACCGAAACCCTCGATGTCGCTACTCTGATCCAAGGCCTGCAAGGGATTCCGACCTTTACCTTTGGCATCGGCATCGATATGCGCATCTCGTTGCCCGATGATTTGCCGCCAATCATCGCGGACAAAGGTCAGCTTGAGACAGTGATCGTCAATCTGGCAACCAATGCGCGCGACGCGATGCCGCACGGTGGGCGGCTTCTGATCTCCGTCAGGCCCGAGACAGTGTTCGCCAATGACCCACCACACCCAACCGGCCTGAACGTGGGGCAATACATCCAGACTGCCATCACCGGCATTGGGATGGGCATGGATGCGTTGACGCTCGTGCGGGCCCACGAACCATTTTTCACCACCAAGAAGCAGATGCCAGCACCGGGCCTGGGCCTGCCAATGGCGCATGGCTTCGCGGAACAATCCGGCGGCGCATTGACCATTGGCAGCGGTCTGAGCGAAGGCGCCACGGTCACCTTATGGTTGCCCCAGGCCATTGCCGAACCAGCTACCAGCGCAGCCAAATCGTCCTGGACCGCCATCACGGGCGACCCCCTTCGCATCCTGGTGGTCGACGACGAGGCGACGATCCGGGAAATCCTGGCGCAGCACCTGCGGCACGCCGGCTATACCATCCTGCTCGCCGCCGATGGGACCGAGGCGCTCGATCTGCTGCACGCCGGAACCATCGTGGATGCCGTCGTCACTGACTGGTCAATGCCGGGCATTGATGGGATCCCTGTCATCCAGGCAGTGCGGAATCGGCTGCCGAGGATGCCGCTAAGCTCGCTCTCACCAAAGCGGTCGCCGGCAGCATCTCATTGCTTTGCAAGCCGGTCAGCAATGTGCAGCTTCTCGATTGCCTCGGCACGATGTCGGCAGACATCATGCTGGACCTCGCCCGGTCAAATCGATTTATCAAGGTTGATCTGGACGTGCCGGTGGCAGAGCCGCGAACTAGCAGCCAGCAATGCAACCTGGACAAGTTCCTACGCTTCGCCGCCAAGCTCAGCCTGCGGAAAGCCAGGATCGAGTTCAGCACATACAAGCCTGTCGGTCGATCTGGTCGGCATGCCTGACGAGATCGCCGGCCAGATGAAGAACGTAACAGGAAGTCGGCGGCGATGGCTTCCTGTTCTCCCTGTCAAACGTCAGCCGCCGCACGATCGCCAGGTCTACGTCAGCCTAGTGCCCGTCCTGCAAACCCGCGGCTTGGCGATAATGTCTGACGGACACAGGCGCCTGCGGGACAATTCGCTTGTCTTCTGACAGAACGGCACCAACCTTGATATCGCCATTAGGCTACGGTAGTTAGAGGCAGCTTGTTTCGGTTGGTTTGGCGCCACCGCGAACGGATTGGGATGCAGGATTGATGCGGTTCACCAAGTGGTTGATTGCGGCAGTGACCATAGGTTTTCTGAACCTGTCGGCGGCCTGGGCACAGGACGTCGTGGGCGCTCCGAAGACTTGGGAAATGGGCATGCAAAGGTCCTTTAGCCCAATCAAGGACAAGGTCATTGACCTGCACAATCTGGTGCTTGTGATCATTACGATGATTACCTTGCTGGTCGCCGTGCTGCTGGCCGTGGTCATGGTCCGCTACAACGCAAAGAAAAACCCAGTTGCCAGCCAGAATACCCATAACACGGTGCTCGAGATCGCCTGGACCGTGCTGCCTGTCCTGGTCTTGGTGATTATCGCCATTCCGTCCTTTCGCCTCATTTACTATGAGGACCGGACTGTCGATCCCGACTTGACCATCAAGGTAATTGGCCACCAGTGGTACTGGGAATACAGTTATCCAGACCAAGGCAACCTTGACATTGAAAGCCGCTACATCACCGATGAAGACCTGAAGCCTGGCCAGCTTCGCCTTCTTGATGTCGACAATCAGCTCGTTGTTCCCGTTGGGAAGAAAGTCCGCATCCTGACCAGCAGCTCGGACGTCATCCACAGCTTCTTCATTCCCGCCTTTGGGGTGCAACGCTACGCCATTCCAGGCCGCACAATCGAAACCTGGCTTGAGGCGAACCAAACAGGCACTTTCTATGGCGAATGCAACCAGATCTGCGGTCAGAACCACAGTCGCATGCCCATCTCCGTGAAGGCTGTTACGCCCGCTGATTTCGAGACGTGGGCAAAGAATCAACAGAAGGCTGCGTCGCTGGCAAAACTTGCAAAAGTCGCGTCACGTTAGGCCGCAATGACCGCGTCTGTCCAATAGTCGCCCGTCTTTCATTTTCCATTCTTTTGAATCAACGATTCGTCTTATGGAAGTTGGCAAGGGACGCCTGCCTCCAACCCGGGGTTTTTACAAAACCCTCCGACCGGTATAGGAAGGGAAAAACGGGAGAACGTTAAAAATGGTGAATCTCACACGCCGCTCGGCCGTGGGGACAGGACTCCTGGCGGGCGGCGCGATCTTGTTGCCAAAGTTCGCCAAGGCTGCCGAGATCAACTGGAAATTCACCAGCGCCCAGCCTGCGGTGCATCCTTCGACCATTCGCTTCATCGAGGCAGCCGAACGGGTGAAGGTCAAATCCGGCGGCAAGTTCGAGATCACCGTGTTCCACTCTGGCCAACTCGGCACCGACATCGACACCTTTACCCAAGTGCGGATCGGCGGCGTCCAGATGATGGTGCTGTCAAGCTTGATCTCCGCCACGGCTGCGCCTTTGACCTCGCTTTGCAGCATCCCCTTTGCCCTGCCTGCCTACGAGCAGGTGTGGCACGCGATGGACGGCAAGATGGGCCAGTTGCTGCGCGCTGATTTGGAAAAAGCCGGCTACCTGACGACCGACAAGATTCCCGACAATGGCTACCATCAGATCACTTCTTCAACGAAGCCGGTCAACACGGTCGCGGACCTGGAGGGCTTCAAGATGCGCATCCCGCCCAGCCCGCTGCAGGCCTCGATGTGGCGCGCGCTGGGCGCCGCGCCGACATCGATGAATTTCTCCGAGCTTTACACGGCGTTGCAGACAGGCGTGGTGGATGGCCAGGAAGGCTCATCGTCGCTGGCAAGGACCACCAGGCTGTACGAGGTGCAGAAATACTGCTCCCTCACGAGCCATACCTGGGACGGCTGGTACGTGATGATCAACCCGCGCGCCTTCAAGAAGTTACCCAAGGGTATGGCTGACCTGGTGATGGACAGCTACAACCAGGCCGCGCTGGACGAGCGCAAGGATATGCTGGATCTGAATGAATCCGCTCGCGCCTTCATGAAGGAAAAGGGCATGGCCTTCAACACCCCGCCCGACCTGGCCCCGTTCCGCAAGAAATTGAGCGACGCCGGCTTCTACAAGGAGTGGAAGGATAAGATGGGCGTCGAAGCCTGGAGCCTGCTTGAGGAGGTGTCCGGCCCTCTGGTCTGACGCGCCGCGCACCGGGGGATCGAAAATGGACTCACTCCCTGTTTCGGATGCCAATGCACGCCATTTGTCCCGGCTGTCGCTGATCGCGCGGCTGGAACGCCGCTTGCTGCAAGTCATCGAGTTGCTCGCGGCAATCTGCGTCGTGCTGGAGGTGCTGATCCTCCTGGTTGGGGTCATCGCCCGCTACGGCCTGCGTCATCCGTTGATCTGGACAGACGAGCTGGCGCAGGCCGTGTTCCTCTGGCTTGGCATGATCGGCGCCACCGTGGCGCTTGATCGTGGCGAGCACATGCGAATGACCGCGCTGATCGGCCGTGCCAGCCCCCGGCTGCGCGCCGCGCTGGACATCTATGGCGCGGCGGCGGCGTTGGTCTTCCTTGCCGTCGTGGTGCAGCCCTCGCTGGAATACGTGGCCGAGGTATCGCGGCTGGAGATGCCGGGCCTCGGCGTTTCAAAGGCGTGGCTGACCCTGCCGCTGCCCTGCGGCTTCATGCTGATGATCGTCATCTCGCTGCTGCGCCTGTTCCGTCAATTTCATCCCGTCACGGCGATGGCCATCGTGCTGCTGGCAATCGCCTGCGCCTGCGGCGTGCCGTATGCGGATACCTGGCTGGAATCGTATGGCAACCTGAACCTGATCCTTTTCTTCGTCGTGATCGTCGGCGCCTCGGTGCTCGCGGGCGTGCCCATTGCCGTGGCGTTCGCCGCCTCGACCTTCGCCTACATGGTCTTCAACACCGACGTGCCGATGTTGCTGTTCGTCGGCCGCTTCTACGAGGGCATGTCGCATCTGATCCTCCTCGCGGTGCCGCTGTTCGTGTTCCTCGGGCTGTTGATCGAGATGACCGGCATGGCGCGCGCCATGGTGGAATTCCTGTCGTCGCTGATTGGCCATGTGCGTGGCGGGTTGTCCTATGTCCTGGTCGGCGCGATGTATCTGGTATCTGGCATTTCGGGGTCAAAGGCCGCCGACATGGCGGCCGTGGCGCCCGCCTTGTTCCCGGAGATGATCAAGCGCGGGTCGCGGCCCGGCGACCTTGCCGCCCTGCTGTCGGCGACCGGCGCGCAGACCGAGACGGTTCCGCCCAGCCTCGTGCTGATCACGGTCGGATCAGTGACCGGCGTGTCAATTTCGGCGCTGTTCACCGGCGGCCTGCTGCCCAGCGTCGTCCTGGCGATCACGCTCTGCCTGCTAATACGCCGTCGCTACCGTGGCGAGGACATGTCCAAAATCAGGCGGGCAACAGCCGGACAGATCGGCCGTGCGTTCATCGTGGCCATTCCAGCGCTGGCGCTGCCTTTCATCATACGCATCGCGGTTGTCCAGGGCATTGCCACGGCCACTGAAGTGTCCACCATCGGCATCGTCTACGCCTTGATCGCCGGACTGCTGATCTACCGACAGTTTGAGTGGTCTCGAATCCTGCCCATGCTGGTCGCGACCGCAGCCTTGTCGGGCGCCATCCTGCTGGTTGTCGGAGCCGCCACATCGATGGCCTGGGCTCTGACGCAGTCCGGCTTTTCCCAAAGCCTGGCCAGTGGCATGGCTGGGCTGCCAGGTGGACGTTACACCTTCCTCGGTGTCTCCATTGTCGCCTTCATCATTTTGGGCAGCGTGCTGGAAGGCATCCCGGTGATCGTGTTGTTCGGTCCGCTGCTGTTCCCGATCGCGACGCAGATGGGCATTCACGAGGTGCATTACGCCATGGTGACAATACTCGCCATGGGGATCGGGCTGTTCACGCCACCTTTTGGCGTTGGTTACTACGCCGCCTGCGCGATTGGCCGGGTCAACCCAGACGAGGGAATGGGGCCGATCCTAGGCTACATGCTGGCGCTGCTGGCTGGGCTTGTCGTCGTGGCGGCCATCCCCTGGATTTCGACCGGGTTTCTGTAATGTCGCGAACCTCGGAATGTTGCCGCCACGCGCGAGCGCCGTCGCGGACTAGATCCGCGCCCCCACCCGCCGGCTTTCCGTCCGCAACTGCCCGCATGCCGCCAGGATATCCTGCCCCCTCGGCGTCCTGACCGGCGACGCGAACCCAGCCGCGTTCACGATGCCCGCGAACCGCTCCAGCGCCACCTTCCCGCTCGGCTCGAACTTCGATCCTGGCCAGGGATTGAACGGTATCAGGTTGACCTTCGCCGGCATCCCGGCGATCAGCCGGACAAGCTCCCGCGCCTCGGCCTCGCTGTCGTTGACCCCCTTCAGCATGACGTACTCAAAGGTGATCCGGCGCGCGTTCGAAGCGCCTGGGTAACGCCGGCAAGCCGCCAGCACCTCGGCAATCGGATACTTCCGGTTCAGTGGCACCAGTTCATCCCGCAGCTCATCGCGCACCGCATGCAGCGACACCGCCAGGTTAACCCCCAGTTCCTCCCCCACGCGGTCCATCATCGGCGCCACCCCCGACGTGGACAGCGTGATGCGGCGCCGGGACAGCCCGATCCCCTCGCCGTCCATCACGATCCTCATCGCTTTGGCGACGTTCACGTAATTATACAGCGGCTCCCCCATTCCCATCAGCACGATGGTTGACAGCAACCGCGGAGTCTCGCCCTTCGGCGAAGGCCACTCCCCATAGGAATCCCGCGCCGCCATGAACTGCCCGACAATTTCCGGCGCGCCCAGATTCCGCGCCAGCGTCTGCGTTCCGGTATGGCAGAACCGGCAGGACAACGTGCAACCCACTTGAGATGAAATACAAACCGCGCCCCTGTCCTCGACAGGATCAGGAATATAAACAGTCTCCGCTTCCTGCCCATCGCGGAACCGGAACAGCCATTTCCGCGTCGAGTCGGCACTGGTCTGCACATCAGCAGCTTCCGGCCGTCCAATGACATACCGCTCCATCAGCCGATCCTGCAAAGGCCGCCCAATCGACGTCATCCGGGGGAAATCCACCACGCCCTGATGATAGATCCAGTGCCACAACTGCTTGACCCGGAACGCTGGCTCCCCGATCGCCGCCATCTCCTGGGCCAGTTCCGTCCGGTCCATCCCCAGCAGGTCCCGCCGCCCATCCGCCAGCACCGCGGCGGGAGGATCGAACAGCGCCGACTTCGCCAGAACCCTGGCACGGTCAATGTCGGAAAGATCAGTCATTTCGCCGGACAAGCCTTCACGATAGCCGCATAAGCCGCTCCAAACCCCTTCAGGCTAAAGGTATCGGTCACCTCCTTCACCCCCGGCGTGCGTGCGATCGCCCGGCTTCCCTTCTCGAACGCCATCCGGGCGGCCTTGCCATCGCGAGCGAACGCGTTCCGTCCCGAAGTAAAGAAAATCAGTCCCGTTTGATCAACTTGCACCGTAACACTGGTATTCGCCGCATAGGCAAGCCCCACCTCGATTGCCACGGTATCGCGTAACGTCGCTCGCTCTGTCACAGTCAGGATCACAGGATCGCGCTCGGCCACGGCAGGGGCCGAACTTTGCGCCGGGGTGAAGGCGTAGCAAACGGTGGCGCCTGACTCCTGGTGAGTTGCCACTGTCCAATCGTCGAACTTCCCGAACGATTTTGGCCTGGGCGCGGCCGCATGAGTCGGCGCGGCCTTATGCATGTCTGCCGCATCCACCGGCAATCCCCTCAACGACGCGGCAACAACCAACAATGAAATACGTCTGATCATCATGCGCGCACCCATAGAGCCGGGCGCGCCAGCAAACAAGCATGATAAGCCTATGGTTTCTTCAAGCCAAGGTCGGCCTGGAGCCAATCCGGGATCGTCCGCCGAAATCGCGGCGCCCCATGGCCTGTCGCCGCTTCCGCCTGCGTCGCCGTCGTCATGGACCCTACAGGACGCTCCCCGAACCGACCATGCTGCAGCAGCCGGTCATACAGCACCAGGGCACCGGCGACCGCAAGGTTCAGGGCGAACCGCGTCGGGATGCGCACCACATGATCGCACCGCGCCACCAACGCCGCCGACAGCCCGGCCCGCTCCGGCCCCAGCACATACGCTGCGTTCAAGGGATGCCGGAACGACGGCAGGTCAACCGCGTCCTCCAGCAGTTCGATGCCGACCAGCGAACATGCCCTGGGCAGCACCACGTCGGACAGTGCCGCGAACCGCCACATCGGCACATGCGAAGGCGTATCAGCCGTATCAGCCGTCCGCGCCGCCCGTGAGTCGAAGCCCGTGCCGATGGTGAAACAGAAGGCCGCGCCAAAGGCATGCCCAGTCCGCAGCAGCGCGCCGATGTTGGCAGATTTCGAAACCCCCTCAGCACCGATCCCGAAATACCCACGTGCCTTGGCTTGTACCATGCCGGCGGTCTATGCCGGACGCATGACCGATGCAACCGATCAGCGCCTCGCCAACCAGTACGAGGCCTATCCTTACCCAAAACGCGATCCCAAGGAGGAAGCCAGGCGCCTGATCGTCGGCAGCCCCGGCCATATCCGTGAAATCGACCACTGGATCTTCAATGCCGCCCGTCCCGCCAGCCGGCCGCTGAACGCCCTGATCGCGGGCGGCGGCACCGGCGACGCCACGATCATGCTGGCGCAACAGATGGCCAGCCTGAAGCGCCCTGGAACGATCACCTGGCTCGACCGCTCCACCGCCGCGCGCGGGATCGCCCAGGCCCGCGCCGAAGCCCGTGGCCTCAGCAACATAACATGGCAGCAAGGATCGCTGCTCGATCTGCCACGATCCGGCCTTGGCCCTTTTGACTACATCGACTGCTGCGGCGTTCTCCACCACCTCCCTGACCCCGAGGCAGGGCTGCAAGCCTTGCTGTCCGTCCTGGCGCCGGGCGGCGGCCTCGGCCTGATGGTCTACGCGCCGTATGGCCGCACTGGCGTCTACATGATGCAGGACGCGCTGCGCCGCCTTGCGCCGCCAGACGATCCATCATCGCAGCGCTTGGACATTGCCCGCCGCGTCATGCGCCATTTGCCTGAAACCCAGTGGCTGCGACAGAACCGCAACTTCGACGACCACGTCAATGGCGGTGACGCCGGTCTCCATGACCTGCTGCTGAACCCGCGCGACCGTGCCTTCACTGTGGACGAACTGGATGCCTTGCTCACTCGCGCCGGCCTGCGCGTCACCTGCTGGATGGAACCGATCCGCTACGATCCCGCCCCCTTGCTTCCCGACCCGAAGCTACGTGCCCGCTTGGACTCCATGACCCTGACCCAGCGCGCCGCCATCGCCGAATCGCTAGCCGGCAACATGGCCGTGCACATCGTCTACTGTGTCCGTGCCAGCGATCCTGTAGATCGCCCAGACCCGATCGCCGAGCGCGCGGTTCCAGTCTGCCGCGAACTCGACGGGCAGGCCCTGGCCGCCAGCATCCGACCGGACGGCACCCTGCTGGCAACCTTCGACGGCCTGCGCGTTCCGCTCGCGCTGCCGTCTCTGGCCACCGCTATCCTGCCATTGATCGATGGCCAGCGCAGTGTCGGCCAAATTGGCGACCTCTTGTCCAGCCGCGCTGTCAAACTGGATGCATTCCTGCATGCCTGGCGCCAGACCTATGCCACGCTGGAGCGGGTCAACCGGGTGCTCCTGACTCCCCCGCCTGATCAGGATGCGTAAGCCGCGATACTGCTGGGCAACACAGGAGGCACCAGCGGAATGCCGCGATCGCCTCGCGCACGCTCGTCCCTTTCCCGTTCATTGCGGCGGGCGACGCCACGCATGATCTCCGCGGTATGCAAGTCAGCCGGCAGGAACGTTTCGATGGCTAGCTCGGACAGCGTGATATCGACCGGCGTGCCAAACAACGTCGTCGTGCCAAGGAATGACAACACGCCGTCAATTGTCGCCAGGCGGAAAGGCGTCGCAACCATGTCGCGATCTTCGTCGGCTGTCCGCGACCCAGCCACGCGTGGGCACGGATAATCACGAATCTCTTCCAGAAGGTCCACCAGGACGCCATCACCGCTAAGGTCAATTTGCCGACGCAGCCGAGCGATGATGTGCGCGCGCCATTGCGCCAAGTTAACGATGCGCGATGCGAGGCCAGCGGGATGGAGGCAGAGCCGCAGCATGTTGACGGGCGGCCGCAGCAGCATGGGTTCGGCGCCTGAAACAAGATGCGCGACCGCCTGGTTGGCCGCCAGCATGACCCAGTGGCGATCCACCGCCATTGCCGGGTTCGGATCATGCGCCGACAGGACAACCTCGACGTTGCGGCGCACCAGGTCCAACGCCGGTTCATTGAAGTCACGTTCCCGGAACGCCGGCGCATAACCAGCGGCCGTCAGCATGATATTCCTGTCACGCAACGGAACATCCAGGCATTCCGCAAGGTGCAGCAACATCGTCCGGCTTGGCCGTGATCGCCCCGTCTCCAGGAAACTGAGATGTTTGGTGGAGATTTCCGCGTCACAAGCCAAGTCGAGTTGGCTCATGCGCCGCCGCCGCCGCCACTCCCGCAGTAAACTGCCAAGTGTTTGAGCCGATATTTCTGTGCTCAACGCCGTGTCCTTTCGATCAGGGCCATCCTCGTCACGCGGCCAGGTTGGAATCACCGAACCACGACCTTCATACGTGACCTGCGTGCGCTGACCGTCACGCGCATGTTAATTCCGCGTGCAACAACGTGAATTCTTAATTATCACTG
>CAXTXZ010000018.1:0-18590 GCA_964248015.1 uncultured Rhodopila sp.
GGCGAAGGCTAGGAGCGCCGGGAACACGGCCCCGCGCCCGGCGACCCGGCGCCCCCCGATCCGCCGCCCGACGACGGCCTGCTTAACGACGCGGCGGCGCCGGTTGTGGACCCGCAGGCGTTCGCCCGCACCGCCGCCTTTCTGTTGCCCGAGACGGTGACGTCGTACCTGCGCACGATCCTTGCGCTTGGCGACACGCTGTTGCGCGCGCTGGACGAGGCCGACCCCTTGCATGGCCCGACCGAGGCGCTGGCCGCGGCGACCCACACCCTCACGGGCAGCGCCGGCATGTTCGGCTTCCAACGCCTCGCCAGCCTCGGCCAGCGCTTCGAGCATGCCCTGCAAACCGCCAACCCCGAGGCGCGGCACCTCGCCCAACAACTCCGCGCCGCCGTCACGGAAACCCGCAAGGACATCGAGAAACGAATAGGGTGACAGGGGAAGCCGCGACATGGCGCTTGATGGGTGTTCGCGCGAAACGCTTGGATGTGCATGGTCCTGAATGGCCCAGATCCAAGGATGGACGATATCCGGCCCTGTAGCCAGTCATCCATCTGACCCACCGAAACCCGCACGTCGTCGGCAAGCCTTGCCGACAATGGGACCGCGGGCCATGAGCGACGCAATCCGCGCCAACCATTTGGTTGCCGCAAACGATCTTGCGCTGCTCGCTGCCTCGACCCGAAGCAGCCATGCGCCGCCGTCGTGGATCTTCAAATTCGACCAGGTTAGCGAGGAATGCTAGGCTGCGCCTGGCTGGGCGCAAACCTGGTGCGTCAGCGACGATGGGGCATTGATCAACGATGATCAGTGCCTTTGCAGGACAAAAATGAAATTCATGCCCGGAAAGGTTGATAATAGTTGTTCCATGCTGACAGACCTTCCTAACCTATTGACGCTCTCACGGCTCATGGCCATTCCGGTAATGGCTGTGCTTATGGCGTTTCATCAGCCATCAAGTCATCTGGCGGCCGGGATAGTGTTTACCTTGGCGGCTATTACTGACTATTGGGATGGCAAGCTTGCCAGGTCTCGTGTGCAACTGTCCAACATTGGACGAATGCTTGATCCCATTGCCGACAAGCTTCTGGTTGGCTCCGCGCTGATGCTGCTCATGGGGCAAGGCGAGCTGTCAAGGTTTGGAATATACCCGGCTATCCTGATCGTGCTGCGTGAAATCCTTGTCAGCGGCCTGCGAGAATACCTGGTTGAAATACAGGTCATTCTTCCAGTGACACCACTTGCCAAATGGAAGACCGGCTTCCAGATGGTGGCAATCGCCATCCTGCTGGCCGGAACGTCGGTAGGAACCTTGCTGAACGCAAACTTCATCACCGTGTCATTCCTGGGCGAAGCCCTGTTATGGGTTGCCGCGGGGCTGACGCTGGTCACCGGATGGAAATACACGAAAGTAGGATGGAGAAGCGCAACGATCCCCAGGCCCGTCGCCCTGGCCGGCGCGAGCGAGCTGGGCGTGAAAAAGAACGGCCAGGCATCATAAGCTTGTCCCTTGATGCCCGCTGTGCCTCAGCGCGCAAGGGAATGCATGTAGAGCGCCTCAAGGCGCCGCATGCGTTCCTCTATGCCAGCCGCCTCCGGCGAGGGCTGCGCCGGAAGATCGCCGGCCAATACCTCGTATTGTTCCACCAGCGTCAGCTTCGCCAGGGTCAGGCGGTCGAGCGGGCATCCCGAGCCGTGCACGGACAGGCTGACGTAGAACTCCAGGCTTGGGGTCTCGACAAAGCGGTGCTCGCGCAGCCTCAGCTCGCCCAGGTCATGAAGGTCGCCGACGATCGCCCGGAAGCTGGAAGGGGTGAACCGCCAGGCATGCACATCTTCGTAGGCGTCCGAGGCGCGCGCCCGCTCGAATGAGGCCCGCGCGATCTCGAGGTCGAACTGCATCGTCAGCGGCGCGTCGCTGCCGACGCCCCAGCCGATCTCTCCGTTCCGCAACGCGTAACCGGCGTGATAGTCGAACACCGTTCCCGGCAGGTGGCGCTGCCGGCCGTCGATATGCGCCTGCAACACCGAGCCGGTGGTTGACAGCGCCCCGAACACGTCAAAGCACCGCCGTTTGTCAGGCACCGCGAGCACCAGCGCGCCGCTCGGCTTGAGCAAGCGCTCGCAATCCTGCAAAAAGCCGAGCAGGTCAACGGTGTGCTCGATGACGTGGGAAGCGATGATGTAGTCGTAGTGGTGCTGCTTGCCGATCGTCGCGGCGATCGACCCGCCGTGCGAAACGTAATCAACCTCCTCGATGCGCGACACGTCCACGCGGGGGTCGAACTTCCATTTTTCCCGAAGCTCTTCGGCGGTGGCATGGTCAAGGGTCTCGACGCTGTAACCCTTTGCCTTCGGAACGATCGGGTTGAAGCCTGCGCCTATCTCCAGGCCCTGCCCAGCCGGGTCGAACATTGACATCAGCATGTCGATACGGTCCACGTTCCCCTCCTTTCACACGTTTTGCCGCTTGCTTCAGGCGGCCAGCAAGGCCGCCTCCAACGCCGCCGCCTGCGCCTGCCAGCCATATCGCGTGATGCTATCCTCATATGCGCGTCCTGCGACGGACGCGTATGCCCCGAGGTCGGCCAGCACCGCTGTCAGCTTGCCTTCCCACTGATGCGCCTGCGCCAGGTAGGCGTTGCAGCCGTCCTTGATATCGTTCTGGTAAGGCACGGTCGGCGACGCGACGGACACCGATCCGGTGGCGCCAGCCTCGAAGTATTTCAGGGTGGACTTGCAGTTGGTGAAGGCGTTGTCCTGCAACGGCACCAGGTTGATCTCCGTCTCCCCGATCAGGCGCTGGAGGTTGACGAAATCTTGCAACGGGTAGCGCGTGATCCGCTTGTCGTGCCGGCGCAGCGCGTCGCCAAGGTCCAGGAACCCGACCAGCCGAAGGCACAGGCGCTCGTCGCGGTCAAGCAGTTGCGCCAAGGCCGGGGCGATCATCTGGAAATCGCGGTTATGGGTTGGCGTGCCGCTGAAATACCCTAGCTCGATCGGGCCGGCGCTCGCGAAGCTGGCGCCACGCTTCGCGTCGAAGATACGGCGCGATATGTCCAGTTGCTCGCGGTTCATGAAATTGGGGATGACACGGGCGGGCCTGCCGTCGAACGACAGCACGCCGGCGGCGAGGGTTTCATTGGTCACGATCACCCGGTCGCACAGCCGCATGGTTGCTCCCAGCCGGCCGATGTAGGCGAACCAGTGATCCCAGGCTTCCTCGGTGATCTCCTGGTCGAGCGTGTTGATCACGAGATGGACGTAGCGCGGATCGAAGACCAGGTCGTCGATGTCGTAGAAAACCTGGCGGCCCAACCCCTTGGCGCGCGTGATCATCCGGTTCAGCGCGTCGGTGTAGCGGGCGCGGCAGACAACCAGGATGTCGGCGGCCTCGATGACCCGGTCGAGGCCCGGGCCATCATCCAGGGAAAAGTGCGACGCCGAGACACCGGGCAGCAGCGCGTTGATGGCCTGGGCCATGTTGTAGCAGCGGTAGCGGAACGTGCTGTTGTCGGGCTGGTGGTAATAGTAGGCGATGCGGGTCTTCGACTTGCGCAGCGCCGCGAAGCGGTCCTCGAAGGGTATGTCCCATGGATCGCGGTAGCGCGCCTCCGCGACCTCGTGCGGGAACACAGCCTAAAGGTCCGCCAGTTGCTTGAGCACGTGATCCAGCGCCGCCGGCCAGTGCCGGTTGATGCGCGACGCCTGGTAATTGGTCATGCGCCGGGGCTTGTCCATCGCCAGCGCGGTCGCCGAACCGATCCCCCGCGCAAGCGACGCGACATCGGGTTCGACGCAAAGGATGTTGTCCGAGTAGCCGGCCATCGACGCCTTGCCCTCATGGCGGTTCGTCACCACGACAGAACCGGCCATCGCCAGGTCCAGCGGCGGGTAGCTGGGATGCGGCGTGTACATCAGGCAAAGCCCCGCATCCATGCGCCGGGTCAGCGCGACGTACTCGGCTCGCGGCAAGGCGGGGATGACGACCGGCTGGATGCCACGCGGCAGGGTGACCGGCCCGCCTCCGCCGATGAAATGCACCGTCCAGCGACTTGGGTCCAGGTGGCTTTCCTCGATGGCGAGAGCGATCGCCTCGATGCCGCGGATGTAGAGGTTCCGCGCATGGTTGGGACGCGCGTAGAAGAAGAAATTGAGGCGCCCGTCGGCCCGATCCTCGATGCCGTGCGTGGCGGACGGAAAGGCCGGTTCGAACCACGACGCGCGACGCGCCAGGTCGGTCACGCCCGTCGCGCCCAGGTGGTCAAACAACATGCGCGAGTTCACCACCATCCGCAGCCCAGGTTCGTTCAGCAACTCGGCGCAGCGCAGCCGCTGGTCGCCATGCGGGTAAAACATCCGCTCGTCTTCTTGCAGGAGATAGGCCAGCCGGGAGGGGCCAACCGAGCGCAGCATGGCCCGCGTCGTCCACCATGACGTGGTCACGAAGCGATCCTGGGCCGTGACGTCAACCTGGCGTCCCGGCTGCCCAAGCGGCGAGCAGACGAACCCGATGTCGCCGTTCCAATCGACGCCGCTGCTGGACAGGACCTGCGCGACGCGGTCGGGGTCGGTGGCGTCCGTCCGCGTCAGCAAGCGCAGGTCGGCCCCTAGCCGCTTGGCGAGCAACGCGCACAGAACCAGCGCTGTCCCGGTCCCGCCATACAGGCTGTCGGCATTCACGCTGTCCGTCACCATGGTGACACGCGGCCGGGCCGTCATGGGGATGGTGAACACGGGGAAGGGCTGGGTGTCCGGGAACGCCTTGGCCGCGACTTCATCGACGGTCGGGACCAATGGCATCTCGGATGGCCTTGGCTTGCCTGCGCCTTTGTCGAACAGGCTCACGCTGGCAAGCGCCGGAGCATGCTGCTGCTCGCGCATGCCGGCACGGATGTAATGCACCAGGGGATTGATCCCGGCCGCCGCCACGTCAGGCCTGCGGCGCAGGTAAGTCACTGTATCGAAATTAGGTCCGGGGTCGCGCCGGTCCTTCGCGCCATGGCGAAGGAAGTGGCTGACCGGGTCTAGCTTGGCCCCCGCCACGTCGGGATAGGTCTTGAGGTACCACTCGCGATCAAACAGCGGCGATGCCGAAAGCAGCGCCCGATGCCGCAGCAGCCGGGTGCGCCCCAGCACGCCGGCATAGGGATTGGCTCGGGAGTTGGGCGCCGAACCGCCCCCACCGTTCAGCGCCGCCGGCGTGACCCGGCGCAGCGTTGCCGAAAGCCTTCCGCTTGGCGAGGCAGGAAGCTGGGCCTGCGCGGCCTTCAGGGCGTCCTCACGCTCGGCGATCTCGGCCCGCGCGGCCTTCAGGGCGTCATTGCGCGCGGCAAGCTGGTCGCGGACCCTGGCATTCTCATCAGCGAGCGTGAGCGACTCCTTGGCTGCTCGGGCCGACGCCGCAAGGGCACGTCCTTCCGACGCCTTGGCGCTCAGCACCTCGGCGCGCAGCTTGGCCGCCTGCCGCGCATCAAGCTCCTTGCCGATCCGCAACTGAGCGGCGGCGGCGGCGCTTGCCTGCAACCGCGACACGCTCGCCAACTGATCGGCGAGCGCGCCTTGGGCAGTCACGGCCGCGCCCAGCCGGCTGTAGGCCTGGGACACGGCAACGGCGACATCGGGCTGCCCCGTCGCCGCCAGGAAATCGGCGAGTGTTTCCGGCAGGTCTGGCCCGACGCCGAGCACGCCCAGGCCGGAGCCGTGCTGAAAGGCGAAACCGGGGCAGCGCAGCCGCAATTCATCCCACAGGCGCGCGACGCCGAAATTGTCTCGTCGCACGTTGACGTCGTGGAACAGCACGACGGCTCGGCTGCTCAGCTTGTCGCGCCACATCTCGAAGTCGCGTCGCACCGTGTCGTAGTCGTGCTGGCCGTCGATGTGCAGAAGGTCAATCGAACGGTCGGCGAAGTGTGGCAGGGCGGCGGCGAACTCACATTTGATCAGGCTGGAGAACCCGCTGTAGCGCGGATCGTGGTAGGCTCGCAGGCCATTGAGCACCTCCTCCGTGTAGCTGCCCGTGTTGGCGTCGCCCGACCAGCTATCGACCGCATGGCACCGCGTGGCAAGGCCGAGGCGCTGGACCGCCTGGCAAAATGCCAGATAAGAAAATCCATGATGCGTGCCAAGCTCCACAAGGACCCGAGGCTTTGTTGCCGCGACAAGCCAGAAGGCGAAGGGAGCGTGCTCCAGCCAGGCAGAGGGAACCAGCCGCTCGGGAAACCAGAACGCTTCAGGCGACAGGAAATGATGCAGCATCGAATGGCGCGCCGCAGCGGGTTCGGGGTTTTCATGCAAAGCCTGGGGCATTAACATCCGGTTGTCTCGTCGAGTGACCGCCGCACGCAGCGGCTGCAAAGCCTGCCATTTGCTGAAGGGTGTCGATTGATGATGTTTGAAGATGAAAGCGGAGGATCAGCTAGAACACGATTTCCGAAGGGCGCGCAAGCCACGAAGCCAATTGCGTGACCATCCGGCCGGTTTGCCTGTTCGCGCATTTCGATCCGGATGGCCGCGTCTTCCCGCATGTGCTCCACTACGTCGCCGCGCTGGCCGGCATCGGCTATCGTGTCGTGTTCGCGTCGTCGGGCCGCCATCCATCGGACGAGGACATCGCGGCTGTCAGGCAGGCCGGAGCCGCCGAAATCGTTTGCCGCATGAACGGAGGGATGGACTTCGGCGCATGGCGCGACCTGCTTCGCGCCGGCCACGCGGACGGCGCGGCGGGCGTGCTGTTCGCCAATGACAGCGTCTACGGGCCATTATGGGATCTTGACGCCGCGACGCGGCGCTTCCGCGCGCCAGCAGGCAGCCAACTGGACGCCTGGGGCATGGTGGAGAGCTTGCAGGGAAGCTGGCATTTGCAATCGTGGTTCCTGCACATGAGCGCCGCCGTCTTGTCAAGCCCGGCGGTGCGGCGCCTGTTCGACCAGCCCTTCGAGCGCATGGCGAAGGAGGAGATCGTGGTGCGCGGGGAGTTGGGCCTGGGGGCGGCGCTGCGGACAGAGGGCGCGCGGTGCGGCGCGCTCTATGAGCGGCTGGAAAGGTCCAGGCTGGCGCGCATCGTTCCAAGCAACCCGATGCACCTGGACTGGCGCGGCGTGATAACGCGCCGCATTGTGCCGTTCGTGAAGGCAGAGCTGCTTCGTTGCAACCCCATGGCAATCCCCTGGGTTGCTGACTGGCCAAGCGTGATCGCGCGCCAAGCCGGCTTTCCGGTGGAATGGGTGCATAGCCACCTGTACGCCTACACGGGTTCAGCCCGGCCGGGTCCCATGGCGCCCTTCAGGACTCCAATGGGGTCGCTTGGCCTGCGTGGCAAGGCGTTCTATGCGGCGTTGACCATCGACCATGGCGCGGCCGTCCAGTCAATCATCGGCTCGCTGTCACGTTGATGGCGATTGCGATGCCTTCCAAGCAAACCACGATGTCGCGCCGCGCCGACAAATCAGGGCCAGGGATGTCTGATGATGCGACCGCCCCACGGGTCCAGGTCATGCTGTCGGTTTACAATGGCGCGGCATTCCTGGCTGAGCAACTGGATAGCCTGGCAGGCCAGTCCCTGGCGCAATGGACGCTGAACTGGCGTGACGACGGTTCCTCCGACGACAGCCCGGCCATCATGCAACGCTTCGCCGAAAGCCGCCTGCCTGGCCAGGTGCGGCGGGTGCCGGAGCACTTGTATCATCTTGGGACGGGAAAAAGCTTCTTCACGCTGCTCGCGGCGGCAAGCGACGCGGAGCTGTTCGCCTTTTGCGACCAGGACGACATATGGATGCCGGACAAGCTGGAGCGGGCAGCCCACGCCTTGTCATCGGTGCCGGCGGATCAGCCCGCGCTGTACTGCTCGCGCCAGATCCTGGTCGATGTCGGCCTGAACCGCCTGGGCTTGTCCCCGCGCCTTCGCCAAGTGCCCAATTTCCGCAACGCGCTGGCGCAAAACATCGCCAGCGGCTGCACGCTTGTCATGAACAGGGCGGCACGGGCGGCGGTGCTCGCCGCTCCGTTGCCGCAAGGCGTGCTGCATGATTGGTGGAGCTATCTTATCGTGACCGGTGTCGGCGGCACGGTGCTGTTTGATCCGCATCCCTCCATCCTGTACCGGCAGCATCACAACAACGTTGTCGGCGCCCCCAAGTCCAGCATGCTGCGGGTGCGCGCCGCGCTCAGGCGCGGGCCGTCGCCCTTCATGACCCTGCTTTCACGGCACCTGAATGGATTGGCATGCTGCGCCGGGCAACTGACCCCTGATGCTCGCAATGTGCTGGTGAAGTGCCAGACGCTCTACGCGCACGGCCTTTTCCAGCGCCTGCGCGCCTTGGTCCGGGCTGGCCTGCATCGGCAAAGCCCGCTGGAAAACCTGATGCTGCTCGCCTGGGTATCGGCGGCTCCGCTGCCTCCGGCCAGGTGAGGCAGGCTTCGACGTCGCCTGCTTGAGACGTCTCGGCGCGCATGGATTTCATTTGGCGCTCTTGGCGAGCTTTTGCCCGCTCACGACAGGCTGATGGGTTGCGCCCATAATAAAAGCAGTATTTGCTAATATTAAATGCAATAGCTCAAATTCTAGCTTTATTTTATTATCCTTGACCAAATGCCCAATAACACATCACACTTAAGGTATAGTTTAACCGGAGCCTTCCGTTGGCAACATCACGGCGGCGCATATTTGCACTTTGGCTGATTGTATTTTGTGCAGCCGGTCTTGTTGCCGCCATGCCGCCAGCCCATGCGGAGCATCTGAAGCTTGGCAATGAGGGCGTCTACCCGCCGTTCAGCATGGTGGACCCCACAGGGCGCCTGATCGGTGTCGAGCCCGATCTGGCGCGCGAGATGTGCAAGCGCATGAACGCCGAGTGCGAGTTCATGGTCATGGAGTTCAAGGCGCTGATCCCGTCGCTGATCCAGGGCAAGTTCGACATGCTTGTCTCGCAGACGGTGCCGCTGCCGGAACGCAAGGAAAAGGCGTTGTTCAGCATTCCCCTGCTGTTCAACCCGGATACCTTTGTCGTGCCCGCCGGCTCCAACTACCGGTTCGACAAGGATGGGCTGAAGGGCGTCAGGGTCGGCCTGCAACGCGGCGGGGCGCGGACCAAATGGCTGCTGGAGCAGTTCGGCGACGTCCTGGCGCCGGTCTGCTACAACAATCCTGACGAAATCCGCCTCGACCTGCTGAGCAAGCGGATCGACATCACCTTCGGGCCAAGGATCAACTGGACCCTGCAACTCATCGACAAGCCGGAAGGCAAGGACTGGATGCTGGCCGGCGGCGATTACTGGAGCGGCGATCCGACGCTGCCGCCGGCGGAACGCGGCAGAAGCTGGCTGGTCCGCAAGAGTGACGCCGCGCTGTCATCAATGATGGCCGACTGCGCCTTCACCCGGATCCGCAAGCAATACATCGCCTTCAGCTTGCAGCCTGCCGACGCGGCCTGCGCGGGCAAATAGGCATGAACCTCAATCTTGATGACGCAGGAGCTTCCATGACCAAGGCCAAGTCCGGTTCAAGCAGGCCTCTCGGGTTGGCAGGGGCGCTCGCGGCCGGCGTGGCGGTGCTCGCCGCCGCCCTTGCCCCCGCCCGGGCCGATCAGTTGAAATTCGGCAACGAAGGCATCTACCCCCCGTTCAGCGTGGTCAAGCCCGACGGCACGCTGACCGGCATCGAGCCAGACCTGGCGCGCGAGATGTGCAGGCGCATGAAGGCCGAGTGCGAGTTCGTCGTGATGGACTTCAAGGCGCTGATCCCCTCGATGCTGCAAGGCAAGTTCAACGGCATCGTCTCGCAGATCAATCCGCTGCCCGAGCGCAAGGAAAAGGCGCTGTTCAGCATCCCGATCATCGCCAACCCGTCCACCTTCGTCGTGCCGGCCGACTCGAACTATCAATTTACCCAGGACGGCCTGAAAGGCCTCAGGATCGGCATCCAGCGCGGCAGCGCCGACGGCATCTGGGCGCTCGCCCATTACAGCGGGATGATCCCGGTCTACTACGACAACCCCGACCAGACCCGCCTCGACCTGATCAGCAAGCGGATCGACATCACCTTCGGCGCCAAGATCAATTGGACGCTGGAACTGATCAACAAGCCCGAGGGCAAGGACTGGAAGCTGGCCGGCGGCGATCACTGGGTCGGCGACCCGAGCGTGCCGGAAAGCCAGCGCGGGCTGAGCTGGATCGTTCGCAAGAACGAGCAGGCGCTGCTGGACCGGATGAACGTCGCGCTGCAGGCGATGATCGACGACTGCACGCTGACCCGTATCCGCAAGCAGTACCTCGCCATCAGCGTGCTGCCCGCGGATGCCGCCTGCGAAGCCAAGGGCTCCTGATGGCCTGCCTCCCATGATGCCGTGGCTCACGGCGGACAATGCCGGCTATTTCGGCCAGATGCTCGCCGGCGCGGTGATCACCATGAAGCTCGCGGTGTCCGGCTACGCGCTGGCGCTGGCGCTGGGCGCCGCCGTCGGACTGGCCACCCTGTCGCGCAACCGGATGATCAACGCGGCCTGGAGCGTGTACGCCTCGATCATCACCGGCGTTCCGTCGCTGCTGGTCATCTTCCTGCTCTACTACGGCGGCAGCGCCGTGCTGGGCAACCTGCTCGTCGCGATCGGCTTCCCCGGCGCATTCGATGTGACGCCGTTCGCGGCCGGCCTGGCGGCGTTGACGATTGTCTACGCGGCCTACATCGCCGAACTGGTGCGCGGCGCCGTGCGCAACGTGCCGCGCGGGCAGTTCGAGGCGACGGCGGCGCTGGCGATCCGTCCCCTGGGCGCATGGCGCGCCGTCATCCTGCCGCAGGTGACCCGGCTGGCGCTGCCCGGCCTGGTGAACATCTGGATGATCGTGCTGAAGGACACCGCGCTGGTGTCGCTGGCCGGGTTGAACGACCTGGTGGCGCACGCCAGGACCGCCGCCGGCGCCAGCAAGGAACCCTTCATCTTCTTCATCGCCGGTGCCCTCTTTTACGTCGCCTTCAGCGCCCTGACCCTGCGCTGCTCGGCTCGGCTGGAACGCCGCTTCGGCCGCGGCCTCGCCCTGGCAAAGGCCTGAGCGCCGTGTTGTTCGATGGCGCCCTGGCGTGGTCCAGCCTGCCGGACATGCTGCATGGGTTGCTGACGACATTGGCGATCACCGTCCTTGTCCTGGGGTTCGGCCTGCTGCTGGCTGTGCCGTTGACGCTGGCGCGCATGTCGCCCAACCGGCTGCTGTCGGCGCCGGCGGCTGGCTTCGTGATCTTCTTCCGTGGCTCGCCGACGCTGATCCTGCTGTACCTTGTCTATTTCGGCCTCGCGCAGATCGACGCGGTGCGCCACGGCGCGCTGTGGGTCGTCTTCGGCAGCGCCTTCAACTGCGCGGTGATCGGCCTGACCCTGAACCACACGGCGTACCTGATCGAGATCCTGCGCGGCGGCCTGGCAGCGGTGCCGGCCGGGCTGAACGAGGCCAGCGCCGCGCTGGGGATCTCGCCGCGCCAGGCCTTCACCCAGATCCGCCTGCCGCTGGCGCTGCGGTATGCCCTGAAGGCCTATCAGAACGAGGTGCTGATGTTCACCAAGGGCACCGCCGTGGTCAGCGTGATCACCGTGATGGACCTGACCGCCAGCGCCAACGAAGTGTTCTACCGCACCTATGACCCGATCACGCCCCTGGTGACGGCGGCGGGGCTGTACTGGATCGTGGTGAACCTGATGCGGGCCGGCTTCCGGCAGCTCGACCGATACCTGAACCGCCACCTGACGGCGGACGAGCAGCGCGGCCTGCGGCCAACCAAGGCCGTGCCCGGCGCGCGTCCTTTGTTCGCTTCCCGGCGCGGCCTGGGGGCCAGTGACGCCGCCTCCGGCGCCCAGGGCTTGGGTTGATGGCGCCTGGGTTGATGGCGACAGAGCGCCCCATGGCGGTCGAAATCGCCGGGCTGGATAAATGGTTCGGCGGCTTCCATGCGCTGAAGCGGATCGATCTTGTGGTGCGCAAGGGTGAGAAGATCGTTGTCTGCGGGCCGTCGGGGTCAGGCAAATCGACGCTGATCCGTTGCATCAACCGGCTGGAACCGCACGACAAGGGCCGCATCGTCGTCAACGGCATCGATGTCAACGACAAGACGGGCAGCATCCAGGATGTGCGCCGCGAGGTCGGCATGGTGTTCCAGCAGTTCAACCTGTTCCCGCATCTCACGATCCTGCAGAACTGCATGCTGGCGCCGCGGCTGTCGCTCGGCCTGGCCAAGCCGGCGGCGCGCCAGGTCGCGCTGCGCTTCCTCGACCGCGTGCATATCGGCGACCAGGCCGACAAGTATCCCGCGCAGCTTTCCGGCGGCCAGCAGCAGCGCGTGGCGATCGCCCGCGCGCTGTGCATGGAGCCCAGGATCATGCTGTTCGACGAGCCGACCTCCTCGCTCGATCCCGAAATGATCAAGGAGGTGCTGGACGTGATGGCGGAACTGGCCGCCGACGGCATGACGATGATCTGCGTCACGCACGAGATGGGTTTCGCCCGCCGGGTGGCGACCCGCTGCGTCTTCATGGACAAGGGCGAAATCGTCGAGGCCGCCGACGCCGCCAGCTTCTTCGACGCCCCCAAAAGCGAAAGGCTGCGCCTGTTCCTGTCGCAAATCCTGCATTAGATGTTTCCAAGGGCAAGCCTTTGGCGGGAAGATGTTTCCAAAGGCAAGCCTTTGGCGGGTCCGGGCAGCGCCCGGCGCTTCGCTTGCATCTGGCTGACCAAAAACCGCGCATGCTTAAGGGAGGATGCGAATGCCCAGGCAACTCAACCTGATGACGGGATTGCTAGGGCTGGGCATGCACCTGGGCGGATGGCGCCACAAGGAAGCGTGGTCCGATCAGGTGATGAACCTGGATCACGCCATCGACCTGGCGAAAGCCGCCGAGGCCGGGTTGTTCGACCTGCTTTTCCTGGCCGATGGCAACGCGGTGCGGCAGATGGACAAGCCGGCCCTGTTCGCCGCCAACAGCCCGTCCGACCGGCCCGCGGTGTTCGAGCCGATCACCCTGCTGACCGCGGTGTCGCAGCATACGAAGTTCATCGGCCTTCTCGCGACCGCGACAACCACCTACGAGGAACCCTACGCGCTGGCTCGCCGCTTCGCGTCCCTGGATCACTTGAGCAAGGGGCGTGCATGCTGGAACATTGTCACGACTTCGTATCCGGATGACGCGCTGAATTTCAGCCGGACGGAGCACATGGCCAAGGATGTCCGTTACGAACGCGCCAGGGAGTTCGTCGCGGTCGCAAAGGGGCTGTGGGACAGTTGGGCGGAGGATGCCTTTGTCCAGGACAAGGCGACAGGGCAGTTCCTAGATCCCGCCCGCGTGCGGGTGCTCGACCACGCGGGAAAGCATTTCCAGGTCAAGGGTCCGCTGAATGTCGCGCGGATGCCGCAAGGCTATCCCGTGCTGTTCCTGGCCGGCCAGTCGGAGGAGGGAAGGGACCTCGCGGCCCAGCATGCCGACTGCGTGTTCGCCGTGGCCGACACCAAGCCGGCGGCGCAGGCGTTCTATGCCGACGTGAAGGGCCGGATGGGCCGTCATGGCCGCGACCCGGACTCGCTGCGCATCCTGCCCGGCGCGGGCGTCTATGTCGGCCGCTCGGCGGCGGAAGCGGACGATTTCTTCGAGGAGTTGCAGTCGCTGATCGCGCCCTCGCTGGGCGTGCCCTACCTGTCGAAACTGGTGGAGATGAACCTCGCCGGCTATCCGCTGGACGGTCCCATGCCCGACCTGTCCGGCCCCACCCTGGGCATCGCCAGCTTCCGCAAGAGCATTGCCGAGATGGCGGCGCGGGACCGGCTGACGATCCGGCAAACCTACCAGCGGGTGCTGCCCTCCATGGGCCACGTGGTTTTCAAGGGCAACGGCAAGGACGTCGCCGACCAGATCGAGGACTGGTTCACCAGCCGAGCCGCCGACGGTTTCAACATCAGCATGCCGGTGCTGCCGCGCTGCCTGACGATGTTCACCACGCTGGTGATACCGGAACTGCAACGGCGTGGCCTGTTCCGCACGCAGTACCAAGGCCGGACGTTGCGTGAACGCATGGGGCTGCCGACACCGGAGAATCCGTATTTCACCACGCGCGCAAGGGCCGCGGAGTGATCGCCTTTCGTCTCGCGGTCCTGGCCGGAGCCGCCGCCTTGCTGGCGGTGCGTCCGGCGCGCGAGCAAGACGCGGTTGGTTGGCGTCATGAAGGAAGGCCCGCCGTTTTTCAACCCGGTGATCAGCCGGCGGACATCATTCCATCCTCTCCGGGCGCGCTGTAGCTGTCCATCAGGCCGTCAACGATTCCATGCAGATCATCCCAGGGAGCCAGCGCATGGCTGTAGTTCCGCACAATGAACGAAGCGCCGGCATAGAATTTCTTATATTGCTGCTGCCGGCCGGCGAACTCTGAACCGACCAGGTCCCATGCCAGCTTGAACAGCTTCATGCGATCCAGGGCCGCGCGTTGCGGCGTGGCGAAGTAGGTTTCGAACTGCTGGCGCAGCGCAGGGTCCCGCAGGACGGATGCGTCCGCGGGCATCTGGAACACGCCTCCGCCACACAGCTCCCGGATGCAGTCGATAATGCCGGAGTAGCTTTCCGTGCACCAGTTCAGCGCGGCGTACATCATGCGGCGATTGAAAATCACGTAGCCATCCGGCCAGCTTTCCGCTGCCTGGATCTGTCCCGCTATGACGCCGCCCAGCAAGGCCTCCTGCGAGGCGAGGCGGCCGATCGTCTCCCGCACCGCCGGAACGCCGTCGGCGCCCGACGCCTGCGCGATGCGGCTTGCCAATCCGACAAGGAGACGCAGCTTGCTGTGATACCGGACATTGGACTGATGGTTGCCGAAGCAGTGGGCGGGCGTCTCCACATAGATGGCCCGCGCCAGCCGTGCATCGTTGTGCACAAAGACCCGCTCCCACGGCACCTTCACCTGGTCGCACAGCACCATGCTGTCCGTTTCATCGAAGCGATGGCTCAGCGGCGCCTCGAATTCATGCTCCGCATTGGGCTCGAATGGCTTGCGTGCCCAAAGCGCCAGGCCGGGCGCGTTGACCGGCACGGCGCAGGTGATGCTTTCGGCGGACTGGTCAGGAGCGAGCGGGATCAGGTTGCCGATCCAGATCTCGTTGGCGAAAACCGCGCCCGTCGCCAGCATTTTCATGCCAGAGATGACAACGCCGTTGTCGTCTTCGCGCACCACGCGCAACGTGGGGATAGGCATGTTCTGCTTGTGGTAGAATTCCGGATTGCGCGCGGCTTGCGGCGGCAGGACGGCGTAGGCGGCGAACGTGTCATTCTCACGCATGCAGCGATAGTAATTCAGGATATTCTGGGCGTACGCGCCGAAAACCTCGGGTTTCATCGCCATGCCCGTCACGAAGGATGACACATGATCGGGCGAGCGTCCGAACATCCCGTGGCTGAGATTGGCTATGCGGCGATGAGCCTCGCTGCGGCGGAGCAAGTCCTCTCGCGTGCGGGGGTGGAGATAGTAAGCGCTGTAACTTCGCCCGCTTTCCTGGAAGGAAAGGGCGTCCCGGTTTCGCGGGTCGGCTTTCATGTCGTAAATGGCGGCAACCGACCGCGCCCCGTTGCGAAAGGCCGGATGCGTCGTGACGTCCGTGACCCGTTCCTGGCCGATGTAGACAGAGCGCCCATCCTGAAGCTGCCTGAGGTGGTCGGCGCCGCTTTTAAGCATATGAGCATTCCCTCCATGTTCAGCACGTCGCCGCCGCAAGGCGTCCGCTCCGCCAGCACGCCGTTTGGCTCAGATGCAGCGGCCAAACCCGCCGGGAAGCCTTCTGAGGGCCGCACGCCGCTGCCGGCGGCGAGGACGGGCATGTCGAGCTTGCTCCGCTCCGCCAGCTTGGCGATCTCGATGGCGCCGCCCAGTTGCGTCGCGGTGGTGGGCCAGGCGTCCGGATGGCGTCAGCCGCTCAGATGGCCACCAATCGCACCCGCATTCAAACCGAGGATCGTCATGCCCCTTTTCTCCATCCTGGCCCACGCGCACGCGAGGCTGACGGGATGGTGCATGCGATGTGCCAGACGGCGTCAATGGGACAGGCTGGTTGCGGCTACGCTGCCATTCACGCATCAGTTGGCATTGCGGCGAACGTCAGCAATTGCCATGCGCCCAAGCACAGGCAAGGCAAAGCCATCCCTCAAGCCGACGAACAACAAATCCCTTTCTGTCGGCGATCATGACAGCGCGGCCGGGCCTTCGCCCGTCAATCCCGGACTGGCATCATCAGCAACTGGCATCATCAACGTTCGGCATGCGACTTGAACACCGTTGGCCATTCACACATGGTATTCGCCGACTGCCCCTCAACGCAGGGTGTTACAAGCCTGCCTATGCGCCGTTTCATGCTCATGCGGATTGGGCTGCTGCCCTTGCTTGTTGCGCTGGCAACCGTGTCTCTTCATGCGGAAACCTCTCACGCGGGAAAGGCACGCAACAATCGGGACGCCGGACCTGGGTATCCTGGGCAACGCGCGACCGAGGGGGCTTCCGGTCACGCTGCCTTTCCTGGGGACGAGACATCAGGCCGGGCCTGCGAGAAAGACGGAAGGACGACAAAGCTGCGCGCCCTGGAAGCCAAGGCAGCATCTAGCAGCGACCGGGTTGACGGTCTCGCTCGGCAGTGGGCGGAGGCAAGGTTTCGGAAAGCCAGGAATGGCCTGAAACGAAGGCCAGCCGAACACGCGGAGGCAGCGCCCGCCCGCGACGCCTTGGCACATCCCAATCACCTCTGCGCGATCGTGACTGGAGCAGCCTCCCGTGCCCGGTTGCAGCCGCCCGTTCGTGGCGTCATCGTCAAGGGCTGGGGTGAGGCGACTGATGCCGGGCCTGCGACAGGCGTATCCTACCGGGCCGCCCCGGGCGCACGCGTGGTCTCGCCTTGCGGCGGCCGCGTGGTGTTCGCGAACAGCTTTCGCAGCTATGGGCAATTGCTGATATTGGATTGCGGCGGCGGATACCACATCGTCCTTTCCGGCCTTGAAAGGCTGTCTGTGCGATCAGGCCAAGCAGTCAGCGCGGGGGAACCTGTCGGCCTGATGCCTCTTTCGGAACCCGGATCAACGACACGCCCGAAAGTCCTGTATATCGAACTACGGCGCAATGGCCGTCCGGTTAATCCCGCGCCCTGGCTGCGGAACAGCGCTGAAGCGTCTCGCGGCGCCGGACGCAGCGCCAACCCCCAAATCCCTGGATGCCGGCCTGGGGCCGAGACCGTGAAACACACATTGGTCAAGACGCATCGTTACACATGAAAGGCGCCATGGGCCGGTCTCCCGCCGTAGTGGGAACCGCGGCGCGAGGCAAGCCCATCCTGGCCAGTCGGCGGCGTTGATGCGACGACGCCATGCGGAACTTGGATACGGCCGCTGGCCGCCAATATGATGACAGTGTTTGCTCGCAATGTCATGCTCCTATCGGGCATAATGGCCGCGTTGCATCAAAGCTGACGGTGCGCCTGGCAAGGGCTGGGCGTTAAAGGGGAGAGCAGATGAAGTTTCGCGCACGGCATTGGTCCTATGGTCTGTTGACTGGAACTGCCTTCGTGGCCGGCCTGACGCTAGGCCCGCAGCTCGGCGCGCTCAGCCATGCCTTCGCCCAGGACAGCAGCAGGACCGACATGTACCAGTTGCTGAAGGTCTTCGGCGACGTCATGCAGCGTGTCCGCGCGGAATATGTCGATCCCGTCGATGACAAGGACATGGTGGAAAACGCCATCAACGGCATGCTGACCGGGCTGGACCCCCACAGCTCGTACATGAACGCCAAAGCGTTCAAGGACATGCAGATCCAGACAAAGGGCGAGTTCGGCGGCCTTGGCATAGAAGTGAACGAGGACAAAGGCGTCATCAAGGTTGTCTCGCCGATCGACGACACTCCCGCCGCCCGTGCCGGCATCAAGCCCGGCGACATCATCACCGCGCTGGATGGCAAGACCGTCATCGGCCTGTCGTTGAACGATGCCGTCGATCGGATGCGCGGCCCGCCGAACTCCAAGATCGTGCTGACGATCAAGCGGCAGAACGTCGACAAGCCCATCGAGTTCACGCTGGTGCGCGAGACGATCCATATCCAGGTGGTGAAGTCGCGGATGGAGCCGAACGACATCGGCTACGTTCGGCTGACGCAGTTCACCGAACAAGCCGATGCCGGCGTGAAGGCGGCCGTGAAAGCCCTGAAGCAGCAGAACGGCGGCAAGCTGCGCGCCCTGGTCCTGGATTTGCGCAACAATCCGGGCGGCCTGCTCGACCAGGCCGTGGCGGTGTCGTCGGACTTCATTGACCAAGGCGAAATCGTCTCGACCCGTGCCCGCCACCCCGAGGACAGCCAGCGCTGGGACGCCAAGGGCAACGACATCCTGAACGGCGCGCCATTGGTGGTGTTGATCAACGGCGGCTCCGCGTCGGCCTCGGAGATCGTTTCGGGCGCTTTGCAGGACCATCACCGGGCGGTGCTTCTGGGCACCCGCAGCTTCGGCAAGGGCTCGGTTCAGACCGTGATCCCGCTGCCCGGCAATGGCGCGATGCGCCTGACGACGGCGCGGTACTACACGCCGTCCGGCCGCTCCATCC
>CAXTXZ010000019.1:0-15494 GCA_964248015.1 uncultured Rhodopila sp.
GGCAGGTTCCAGGGATTGTGGCAGTCGCCAAACGTCTTGTTGTGCCCGGTCGGGTTCTGCGCGAACTCAGCCATGTTCAGGCCGCCGAACGTGTAGGCGCCCGCCTTCGCCATGCGCTCGATCACCGTCGCCGTCACCAAGGGCCGGTAATCGCGGCGCAGCGCCGACCCGCAGGTGCATGGCTTGCCGGCCTGGTAATACATGTCCTTGTGCGCCATCGGCACGCCATGCAGCGGACCCAGCGGCGCCTTGTCCGCCACCGCCCGGTCGGCGGCCCGCGCCGCTGCCTCGGCTGCCTCGCGCTCCTGCCAGATCATGGCGTTCACGTCCGGATTGACCCTGTCCAGGTTGGCCCAGCAGGCGCGCAGCAGTTCAAGCGAGGTCGCCTTCCCGGCCGCCACCGCATCCGCCGCCTCGGTCAGCGACAGGTCCGCCAGCTCGGCCATCAGGCGCCTTCCTTGGTCGCTTGCAAGGCGGCCTCGAAGCTGGACGGCTCGTCTTCGAACGCCAGCGTGCCGCGCAGCGCCTCGAACGCCGCGATCGTTGCCGCCAGGTCCGCCGCCAGCCGTTTCGCCGGCTCGTTCGGCGGCTCGATCCCGTGCCATCGCGCAATCGTTGATTCAACCAGGGTTTCAAACGCCGCCATATCCGCTTCTCCGCGCCACTGCCCGCGTTGCATTCATGGACGCAATCGCCGACACCAGTAGGCAACAGATCAGGGAATCGGGCAATGCCGCCACGCCAAGGAACCTACCAGACAAACGTGCCGAACCGACTGGACCGGCTGCCCTGGAGCCGCTTCCACTGGCTGGTGATCTTCGCCCTGGGCATCGCCTGGGTGCTGGATGGGCTGGAGGTCACCATCGTCGGCTCCCTGTCCGGCGCATTGTCCGACAGCCCGCGCCTGCACCTGACCGGCAGCGAGATCGGCGCCGCCGCGAGCGCCTACCTGATCGGCGCGGTCGGCGGCGCGATCTTCTTCGGCTGGCTGACCGACTGGCTCGGGCGCAAGAAGCTGTTCACCATCACCGTGCTGGTCTACCTGGTCTCCACCATCGCCTGCGGCCTGTCCTGGGACTTCTGGTCGTTCGCCTTCTTCCGCATGATCACCGGCGCGGGCATCGGCGGCGAGTACGCCGCCGTCAACGCCACCATCCAGGAGATGATCCCCGCCCGCCGCCGCGGCTTCACCGACCTTGTCGTCAACGGCAGCTTCTGGCTCGGGGCCGCGCTTGGCGCGCTGGGCGCGGTCGTCGTGCTGGACCCGTCCATCATGCCGCCCGAGATCGGCTGGCGCGCGGCCTTCATCATCGGCGGCGTGCTGGGCTTCATTGTCCTGTTCCTGCGCCACTACCTGCCGGAAAGCCCCCGCTGGCTGATGACGCACGGCCAGCCCGAGGAAGCCGAGCGGGTGGTCGCCATGATCGAGCAGCGCATCGAGCATGAAACCGGCAGGCCCCTGCCGCCTGTCCCGCCCGGCTTCCTGACGCTGCGCACCGACGTGCGCTCGTGGTTCGGCCCCGGCGTGAAGGCCCTGGTCACCACCTACCGCCGGCAAGCCTGGCTCGGCGGCGCGCTGATGGCGGCCCAGGCGTTCTGCTACAACGCGGTGTTCTTCACCTACGCGCTGATACTGACGCGGTTCTATGGCGTCGCGTCAGGCACGGTGGGGTTGTTCATCCTGCCTTTCGCGCTGGGCAACTTCCTCGGGCCGCTGCTGCTGGGGCGGCTGTTCGACACCATCGGCCGGCGCATCATGATCACCGCCACCTATGCCCTGTCCGGCATCCTGATGGTGATCACGGGCTGGATGTTCGCCAGGGGCTGGCTGGACGCGCAGCAGCAGACGATCGCCTGGACGGTGATCTTCTTCTTTGCCTCCGCCGCCGCCAGCTCCGCCTACCTGACCGTCGGCGAAAGCTTCCCGCTGGAGGTGCGCGCCATCGCCATCGCCGTGTTCTACGCGCTCGGCACCGGCTTGGGCGGCGTCGCCGGGCCTGCCCTGTTCGGCGCGCTGATCGACACCGGCAACCGCATGTCGATATTCTACGGCTACCTTCTGGGCGGCCTGCTGATGATAGGCGCGGGGATCGTGGCGTTCCTGCTCGCGGCGAATGCCGAGCGGCGCGCGCTGGAGGATGTGGCGCCGCCGCTCTCGGCGGTCTAGTTATTAATTTCAAAACCATGCCCGGCATCAGGCGGTAAACCGTCCCGTTGGCAGGTTGAAGTAGGCACGGATGCGCGCCGGTCTGCGCTACATGAGCGCAGACCGGGCGTCGTCGCCTTTGGCAGGTCGTCTTCAGGTGTTCGGCACGAGCAAGTCTTTAGCGGCTGCTTGAGGTTTTTGTGAGATATCCATCTGGATTATGCTCGGGCGGTGCCCCAGGATGAGCAATGACCAATCGGCATGGCGCAAACCGCTACTTCACGCCACCCATTGTCAGGCCCGCCACCATGAAGCGCCGCAGCCCGAAGTAGATCGCGATCGGTGGCAATGAATAAACCAGGGCGGTAGCCATCATATAGTTCCACGGCGCCTCGTCGCTGTCGAAGAACTGGTCGATCGCCACGGCCACGGTGGTGTTGCGCGGCGATGAGATCAGCAAGTACTGATACAGGTATTCGTTCCACGCCAGCAGCAATGCGTAGACGCCAACCGCCACCAGCGCCGGCGCCATCAACGGCAGGTAGATACGCAGGTACAACTGCGTGGGAGAGGCGCCGTCGATCCTGGCCGACTCATCCAGTTCCAGCGGAATGAGCTTGCCATACTGGTGCAGGATCAGGATGGCATACGGCGTGGCGAAGGTGACCTCGGCGACGATCACCGACCACAGGCTGTCTGTCAGGCCATAGACGTGCATCAGGTGCACGAACGGGATCGCCAGGAACGCCGTTGGCAGCACATAAGTCAGCAAAGCGAAGTCGGTGACGATCCAGCCGTTGCGCAGCCGCATCCGACCCAAAGCGAAGCTTGCCAGCGAGCCGATCAGCACGGTCAGCAGCATGGTCGCGATGCTCATGTACAGGCTGTTGCCCAACTGGTGCCAGAAACGTTTGAGGTACCAGTGGCCCTCCGTCCACACGACCTCGAAGCTGCGCCAGTTCCAGTCTTCAGGCCAGATCGCGCCGGCGTACTCGTCGCCGTCGTCGCTCAGCGCGATCAGCAGCATGTTGTAGACAGGCAGCAGTGTCCAGATCAGCAACGCAATGCCCACGATCACGGCGGGCAGCCTGGCGAACAGGCGCCGCCAGGTGCGCCCGCGGCCGGACATCAGCGCCATGCTCACAGTTGCACTCCGGTCACACGGAGCCGCCGCATCAGCAGGATCACCAGTGGGATCAGGATTGGCAGCGCCGACATCATCGCCGCCACGCCGAGGTTCGGATAGCCGAAGTCGAACGCTTCATGAAAGCCATACGTGGCCAGCACCTCGGTGAGCCGAGCTGGCGCGCCGCTGGAGACAAAGTAGACGGTCGGGAAGTCGCCCAGCGTCCACACGGTGGAGAGCAACGTGCAGATGAGGTAAACGTTCGCCAACATCGGGAACGTCACGTGGACCAACCGCCGGTAGCCGGTGGCGCCATCGATGTCAGCCGCTTCGTAAATATCCTGCGGAATCGCCATGCGAGAAGCCAGGAAGATCAACGTCCAGAACGGCATCCACTTCCAGATGTAGGAAACGATGTTGGCCGCCATGGCAATCGGTGCCGAAACCAGGAACAGTGGGCCGTCCTCACCGGCGAACGCACGCCACAGGCTGTCGAGCAGGCCCCACTCGGTGACCAGCATATAGTGGATCGAGAGGAAGACGGTCAGGCCGGGCAACGCCCACGGCAGCAGGTAGATGGCGAGCAGCGACCTTGCCCACCAGCTTCGGCTCATGAAGAATCCAGACAGCAGGAAGGCCAGGAACATCTTCACGTTCACGCCGATGGCGACGAACAGCAGCGTGTTGAACAGGGTCGTCAGGTAGCGCGGATCGGAGAACAGCAAGCCGTAGAGCGCCGGATCGCTGCCCATCCACAGCCCGTACATGATAGGATAGATAACGAACGCCACGAAAATCGATACATAGGGAACGACAAAGGCGATTGCCCACGCGGTATCCGAGCCTTGCAGCCGGCCGTGCCAAGGCGGCGGCCATAGCCGGCTGAACGCCATCGGCTGGCGGAGGACAACGACTTGCCGCGAGGTGCTCATTGTCCAGCCTCGCGTTGCCGCGCTAGCCTTTCACGCCACCCATGGTCAGGCCCGCCGCCATGTAACGTCGGAACCCGTAGTACAGGATGATTGGCGGCATCGCGTAGATGATGGCGGTCGCCATCATGAAGTTCCACGGCGATTCATCGCTGTTGAGGAATTGCGCCAAAGCGACCGCGACAGTCATGCTTTCCGGCGTGGACAGCAGCAGGAAGTTGTACAGGTATTCGTTCCATGCCAGCAACAGCGCATAGGTGCCGACGGCGACCAGGGCAGGCGCCATCAACGGCAGGTAGATGCGCAGGTAAATCTGCAACGGGTTGGCCCCATCGATACGCGCGGACTCGTCAAGCTCCATCGGGATCGACTTGCCATACTGCGAGAAGATGAAGATCGCGTACGGGGTGGCGAACGTCGTCAGCGCCAGGATCACCGACAGCAGGTTGTTCGTCAGGCCATAGATCTGCATGATGCGATACATCGGTATCGCCAGGAACGATGCTGGGATGACGTAGGTCATCAGCGCCGCGTTGCTCAGCATCCAGCCGTGGCGGATCCGCATACGGCCAACCGTGAAGCTGGCCAGCGAGCCGATCGCCAATGTCAGGAACATCACCGAAAGGCCGACGTAGAAGCTGTTGCCGAACTGGTGCCAGAACCGCGCGAGGTACCAGAAGTCCTGGGTCACCACGACGCGGAAGCTTTCCAGCGTCGGGTTCTCCGGCCAAATGGAACCGGAGAAGACGTCGTCATGACCGTCGAGCGCGATCATCCACATGTTGTAAATCGGCAGGACGGACCAGATGGCGAGCACGACGCCGAACGCCATGGCCACCGCTTCCATGCCGTAACGTCGCAGCCGGTAATGCGGTCGTGACCTCCGCCGGCGGATGGGCTGCGTGACGCCCACGATCGTGGGACCGGTGAAGGTCGTATCTGTCGTAATGACTCGATCGTGTGTCACGCTCATAGCTGCCCCTCCGACACGCGGAGCTTACGCATCAATATGTAAACGAGCGGGACCAGCAGCGGCAGCGCGGTCATGACCTCCGCGACGCCAAGACGCGGCAGCGCGACGGTGTAGGCATAGCGGATGCCAAGCGTGGCCAGCACTTCGGTGGACATCGCCGGGCCGCCGCCGGAGACAAAGAAAGTCGCGTTGAAGTCGCCAAGCGCGAAGACCGTATCGAGCAGGATGCAGACGAAATACAGGTTCGCCATGAGTGGGTAAGTTACATGGGCAAACTTCCGCACGCCCGTGGCTCCGTCCACGGCGGCGGCTTCATAAAGCTCTTGCGGGATCGACATCCTTCCGGCCAGCAGGATGATCGTCCAAAATGGCAGGTTTTTCCAAATATAGGCCCCGATGTTCGCCGTCAGCCCCATCCAGTGCGAATTGAGGTAGACCGGGCCGTCGACGCCGAACAGCAGCCACAACATGTTGTTGAGCATGCCCCACTGGCCGTTCAGCAGCCAGTGGATCGACATGTAGGCTGGCAGTGCCGGCGTCGCCCAAGGCAGGATGAAGACCACCAGCAACGCCTTGACCCACCAGCGCTTGCGCATGAAGAAGCCCGACAGCATGAAGGCCAGGAACATCTTCAGGTTCACGCCGACGCCAACGTAGATCAACGTATTGATCACCGCGGTAAAGTAGCGTGGATCGTCGAACAATGTGCTGTAGAGCTCTGGGGCGCTGCCGAGCCATAGGCCGTAGCAAATGGGATAGACGACGAAAGCGAGGAAGATCACCACGTAGGGCAAAGCGAAGGCAAACGCCCAGACATAGTCCGCGCCATGTATCCCGCCGAGCCACCTCCGGCGCACTGGGCGCGGCCTGGCGAAGCTTTGGCCGATAGCGGCTGCCTGCTGTGTTCCGCTCATGATTGCTCCACCAGCTTTAGCTGAACGTCATCTTCGCGAAGATCTGCTCGGTTCGTTTGAACGCCTTGTCGACCGCCTCGGCGACCTTCATGCCGTTCTTGATGACATCGGCGTGGGCCTGTCCCCAAAGCTGTTCAGCATTCGCCTGGCCCCAAGCCGGCGTGAACCCCTCATAGACAGGCAGGGTCGGATTCAATACGGCCTCAGTGACATAAGGCTTCAGGCAGGGCATATCGGACTGGAGCCAGAACGGATCGTCCTTCACGATCTGCGGGATCGCCGGCACCCAGCGGCCAAGTCCTCCCTTCAGGTTTTCGTTCATGACGTTTGGCTGCATGAAATATTTCATGAAGTCCTTGGCGACCTCGACGTTTTTCGCCCCTTTAGGGATGTAGCCGCCGCCGGTTCCAACTTGGGTTTTCATCGGCGTGCCGTCGTTTTTCTGCTCTGGGGCCAAGGTGACCATGTTGTGGTAAAACGCCTGCTTGTCCTTGATCATCGCCAGCTCGGTCGACAGCGTGCCGTCGAAGTCCATCACGAACAGCTTTTCGTGGTAGCCATTGTTGTCGTCGGCGTCATTCCAGCTCAGCGCCTCCGGCGGCACGACGCCCTCCTTGTAGAGGTTCGTCATGAACTCGATTGACTTGATCGCCGCCTCGCGCACCTTCGGATCGTCAGTGTGCAGTTTGCCATCTGGTGTGACGATACCCTCACCGCCGTTGGCGATCAGGAAATGGGTGAACACGTTGTTGCCGTCGTTCGGTCCGACAGTGGTGACCTGCAAGCCAAGGGCGTAGATCTTCCGCATCCCTTTGGCACGGAGCGGCGCCTGCGTCTGCTTGAAGAAGTTCCATGTATCGTCCCACTTCCTCGGGACATCGGACATTTTCATGCCGGCTTTTTCGACCAGATCGCCCCAGATGTGGAATGGGGTCGCGCCTTGCTTGATCGGGCAGAGGTAATAGCTGCGTTTCTTGGTGGCTTTGTTGTAGAAGGTCGAGCAAAGCTTTGCGGAATCCGCGAGCTGCGCTTCGTAAGGCGCCACGACGTCGCTCACGTCCACCAGCCTGTCCTCCCAGGCGTTCTGCGGCAAGATCGACGAGGGTGCGTCCATGAACACCAAGTCCGGCACATCCCCGCTGGTCAGCGCGGATATCGTCTTCTGGTTCTGCGCCATGAATGGCATGATGCTGTAGTCGAGCTTATTGCCGCTGGCCTTCATGTAGTCCTCGCAGACTTTCTGCATCGCAACGTCTTCCTGAGGAATGAAGCCCTGATTAAGCCAGCAGACAGCAGTCTTTGCCTGGGCATTGGCAATGTAAGGCCGTGACAAAACTCCCGCTGCCGCCACGGCCACGGTATTTGTAAGCATTTTCCGCCGGCTGAAGTTGTCCATGGCCGCGCTCTCCCTGTTTTGCCGACTTTTTTCTCTTGGCGTTCTAGAACGCTTTTGATGAAGTTGTGGTTATTCAAGCAGCCTTAGGGCTATTTGGGCAGACCGGTCAATCCCCCTGTTTCCTTGGTTCGCGCGGATTGGAGGTGATCGCCACTCATGATCGATTGTGGCCACTACCTGACGCCGGTGAGCTGCCAGCTCCATGGCGAGGGTTTCCGCGCAGTCTTGTGGCGCCGGTTTGGTTGGTTGCAACAGTCAGTTGCGGGTAACGAAGGTTTCGTCGTCCAGACGAATGTCTTCCACAGACGAATGTGCAAGCACCCGGGCGGGGTTGCCGCACCCCTATCTGACGTTTCCAGCCATGGGCAAACGGTCTACCCTGGGCGCGAACCGGACAAGGCCAGCATGCCGCATGATCGCCCGCACCCGCCTTGCCGTCGATATTGGCGGCACCTTCACCGACTTGGTGCTGTCCCTGCCTGACCGGACCGCTTCCTCCAAGCTTCTGACGACGCACGATGCGCCGGACCGGGCGGTCATCGACGGCACGCGCGCCATCCTGGCCGAGGCAGGCGTCAACGGCGACACGCTCGGCCTCGTGGTGCACGGCACGACGCTGGCGACCAATGCCCTGATCGAGCGCAAGGGCGCCCGCACTGCCCTGATCACCACCGCCGGGTTCCGCGACTCCCTGGAAATCGCCTACGAGCACCGCTTCGAGCAGTACGACCTTTACATGGAGCGCCCCGCGCCCCTGGTCGAGCGCGACCTGCGCCTGGAAGTCCCGGAACGTCTCGCGGCCGACGGCTCGGTGCTGCTCGACCTCGACGAAAACGCGCTCCTGGCGCTGACAAGCGTGCTGAAGGCGCGACAAATTGACGCCGTCGCCATCAGCTTCCTGCACTCGTACATCAATCCGGCGCACGAGGAACGCGCCCGCGACCTGCTGGCCGCCGCCATGCCCGGACTGGCCATCACGCTGTCCTCCGAGGTGTGCCGGGAGATCCGTGAGTACGAACGCACCTCCACCACCGTCGCCAACGCCTACGTGCTGCCGCTGATGGCCAGCTACCTGGGCCGCATGCGCGCCGGACTGGCCAGCCTCGGCGTCACCTGCCCGTTGCTGCTGATGATGTCCTCGGGCGGGATCTGCACGGTGGACACGGCTGTCCGTTTCCCCGTCCGGCTGGTTGAAAGCGGCCCTGCCGGCGGCGTCATCCTGGCCAGGCGCATCGCCGCGCTGGGCGGCTACAGCCGAGCCCTGTCGTTCGACATGGGCGGGACGACGGCCAAGATCACCCTGATCGACGACTACGCGCCGCAGCAGTCGCGTCATTTCGAGGTCGCCCGCGCCTATCGCTTCGCCAAGGGCAGCGGCATCCCGGTGCGCGTCCCGGTCATCGACATGGTGGAGATCGGCGCGGGCGGCGGCTCCATCGGCCGCGTCGACGCGCTGCGCCGGATCGCCGTCGGGCCGGACAGCGCGGGCTCCGACCCCGGACCCGCCTGCTACAACCAAGGCGGCGTCGCCCCCACCGTCACCGACGCCGACGTGGTGCTCGGCCGCATCGATCCGGGCGGCTTCGCCGGCGGCAAGATCACCCTGGACCCGCTCCTGGCCCGCGCCGCCGTGATGGCGGAGATCGGCGCGCGGCTCGACATGGGGCCTGAGGAAGCCGCCCGCGGCGTTGCGGAAATCGTGGACGAAACCATGGCCAGCGCGGCGCGCGTCCACGCGGTCGAAAACGGCAAGGACACCGCCGGCCGCACCCTGATCGCCTTTGGCGGCGCGGCCCCCCTGCATGCCGCCCGCCTGGCGCAGAAACTCGGCATCGCCCGCGTGGTGATCCCGGTCGATGCCGGCGTCGGTTCGGCGCACGGCTTCCTTGATGCCCCGATCGCCTACGAGGTCGCGCGCACGTTCCTGCTGCCACTCGGCGGCCTGAACGCCGCATTGATCGAAGGCCTGTTCAGCGACATGCGCGCGGAAGCGGAAGCCGTGGTGCGCCTTGGCTTCCCAACCGGGGATCTGGAGGAACGCCGCACCGCGTTCATGCGCTACCGTGGCCAAGGGCACGAGATCGCCGTGCCGCTGGACAAGGCCGGCCTCGACCCCGGCGCGCTGCGCCAGGCGTTCGAGGCCACCTACGCCCGGTTGTTCGGCCGCGTCATCCCTCGCCTGGAAATCGAGGCGGTGACTTGGACCCTGGACCTGTCACAACCCCACGCGCTGCCTGCCGCCGATCCGACGCCGCCCGTCGCGGCCCGCGCCACTGCCGCCGCCACTCGCCGCTTGGTCGATGCCATCACCGGCAAGACCCACGGCGCCACGGTTTACGTCCGCGCCTCCCTGCTCCCTGGCGCGGCCCTGGACGGGCCAGCCGTGATCACCGAGGACGGCACCACCACCATCGTCCCCAGCGGGTTTTTCGCCCGCGTCGCCCACGGCGGCGAAATCGTCATCGAGAAAGCGCCAGCATGAACGACCAGCCATGGCATCTGTCGGAAATCGACGTCCAGATCATGTGGAACCGCCTGCTGTCCGTGGTCGAGGAACAGGGGCAGACACTGGTGCGGACGGCGTTCAGCACCTCGGCGCGCGAGGCAGGCGACATCTCGGCCGGCGTGTTCGACCTGCGCGGGCGGATGCTGGCGCAGGCGGTGACCGGGACGCCCGGCCACATCAACACGATGGCCGCCTCGGTCGGGCATTTCCTGGACGTGTTCCCGGTCGCCGACATGAAGCAGGGCGACGTCTTCATCACCAATGACCCCTGGAAGGGCACCGGGCATCTCTACGACCTGGTCGTCGTTTCGCCCACGTTCATGGATGGCCGCATCGTCGCGCTGTTCGCCTGCACGTCGCATCTGGTGGACATGGGCGGCGTCGGCCAGACGCCCGAGGGCCGCCAGATCTGGCACGAGGGCCTGTTCATCCCCCTGCTGCGCCTCGTCCGCGCCGGCGAGGTGAACGAAGACCTGCTGGCGATGATCCGCGCCAACGTGCGCGAACCGGTGCAGGTCATCGGCGACGTCTACGCGCTGATCGCCTGCAACGAGATCGGCGGCCGGCGGCTGGTGGCGATGATGCGGGAATTCAACTTGCTCGAACTCGACAGGCTGGGCGAGGAAATCATCGCCCGCAGCCGCCAGGCGATGACCGAGGCGATCGGCAAGTTGCCGAAGGGCACATGGACCAACACGATGCGCGTTGACGGCTACGAGGCGCCGCTCGATCTGGTGGCCTCCGTGACCATCGGCGAGGACACCATCCATGTCGATTTCACCGGCACGTCGGGGATGTCGTCCTACGCCATCAACTGCCCGCTGTGCTACACCGAAGCCTACACGACCTTTGGCATCAACTGCGTCGTGGCGCCCACCATCCCGAACAACGCCGGCACGCTGGACGCGGTGAAGGTGACCGCGCCGCCCGGCACGATCGTCAGCGCCACCTATCCGGCCGCCGTCTACGCCCGTTCCTCGATCGGCCACATGATGCCCGATGTCGTCTACGGCGCGCTGGAACAGGCCATCCCTGGACGCGTGCCGGCCGAGGGAACCTCCAACCTTTGGAGCCTGAAGATGGTCGCCGGCCACGGCCTGACCTGGGTGGGCGACAAGACCGGCACCCCGTTCATGGTCATGAGCTTCCATTCCGGCGGCGCCGGCGCGCGGCCTTCCCAGGACGGGCTGTCGGCGACCCCCTTCCCCTCCGGCGTCCGCAACGTGCCGGTGGAGGCGACCGAGGCGATCACCCCGCTGGTCATCTGGCGCAAGGAGCTGCGCCAGGACTCGGGCGGCGCGGGCCGGCACCGCGGCGGCCTGGGCCAGGTCATGGAGGTCAGTTCGCGGGAAGACGCCGCCTTCGGCATCTTCGCCGGGTTCGAGCGGGTGAAGTTCCCCGCCCGAGGCCGCAACGGCGGCGGCCCCGGCCAGTGCGGCGCGCTGTCCTTGCGTTCCGGCACGTCGCTGAAACCGAAGGGATTGCAGGTCGTCCCGCCCGGCGAGCGCCTGGTGATCGAGATGCCCGGCGGCGGCGGCATGGGGCCGGCCGCGGAGCGCGACCCGGACGCGGTGCGGAGGGACGTGCGCCTGGGTTATCTTTCGCCTGATGCGGCGAAGCGGGATTATGGGATCACGCAAACTGATGACGCATCCCGGATCGCAACCAAAACCTGGCCTGTCGGCCCAACTTGACGCATGTTGCGATGATCAAGGCTCCTGGGACGTTTCATGCGCGCACTCTATCCGTTGACCATCGCCGCCGCCCTGGCTCTGCCGGTTCCGTCCATCGGCGCCACCCAGGGCACTGAAAGCGTTCAGCAGGCAATTCAGGCGATTGTCGTGATCTACGCGGAAAACCGCAGCTTCGATAACCTGTACGGCGCCTTCCCGGGCGCCAGGGGACTGAGCGCCGCCACCGCCGCCGCCGTTACCCAGCTCGACCGCGACGGCAAGCCCATGCGCGGGCTGCCGGCGGTATGGGGCGGCACGGCGGCCCGCGTGATGCAGGGCGCTCCGACCGCCCCGGCGGGCCTCACGCAAGGGCAAACAGCCCTGTTCCTGGGCAGCTTCAACCACCCCTACGATGTCGCCGCCTTGTATGGCGCCGCCAATGCCGACCCGCTGCGCTACGCCAACCGCGACCTGTATCACCGGTTCTACGAGAACCAGATGCAGATCAACGGCGGCGCCAACAACATGTTCGCCGCCTGGGCCGATTCCGGCGGCATGACCATGGGCTACTTCATTCCCGCTCCCGAAGCCGACCTGCCGCTCTGGGACTGGGCTCGGCAATACGTCCTGGCGGATAATTTCTTCCAGGGCGCCTTTGGCGGGTCGTTCCTGAACCATATCTATCTGGTCTGCTCCTGCGCCCCTTACTACGGCAACAACGGCGCGAACCCGAGCGGCGGGGCCAATCCCAGCGTCTCGGCGGTCGAGGCTGATGGCGTGACGCTGACGACGGCGCCCTCGTCGCCGGCCTCCGCCCTGGACGGGCCTCCGGTGTTCAAGCGCAGCGGCAACCTGACGCCGGACTTTTACGCGGTCAACACGATGCAGCCGCCCTATCCGCCCAGCGCGAACGCCGACGCGGCGGAGCGTGCCGTGGACCCGAAATCAGCCACGACGCTGCCGCCCCAAACACTGACGACAATCGGCGACCTGCTGAGCGGCGCCGGCGTGGACTGGGCCTATTACGCCGGCGCATGGGATTTCGCGGCGACGCATCCACCCGGCGCCGCCGGCGCGTCGAAAGCCAACCCGAACTTCCAATACCATCACCAGCCGTTCAACTACTTCGCCGCCTTCGATCCCGCCACGCCGGCTGGCCAGGCGAACCGGGCCGCGCACCTAAGGGACGCCGGCGTCGCCACCGATCCCGGCACGCTGCCTGACAGCCGCTTCCTGAGCGACATCCGCGCCGGCACGCTGCCGCCGGTGACGTTCTACAAGCCGCATGGCTCGGTCAACGAGCACGCCGGCTACGCCAATGTCTCCGACGGTGACCACCATATCGCCGCGCTGCTGGCCGCGCTGAAAGCCAGCCCGCAATGGGATCACATGCTGATCGTGGTGACGTATGATGAATACGGTGGCTGGTGGGATCATGTCGCGCCCCCAAAAGCCGACCGTTTCGGGCCGGGGACACGCATTCCGGCATTGATCGTTTCGCCCTTCGCGAAGACCGGGACAGTTGACCATGCCTTGTATGACACCACTTCGATCCTGCGGTTCATCACCGCGCGCTGGTCCCTGCCGGTCCTGCCGGGGATCGCCATGCGCGACGCCGCGCTGGCGGCGCATGGGGAGCCAAGGCTGGGTGACCTGACAGCAGCGCTAGCCCTGCCGTAGATCAGCCGAAAGCCGTCCCAGTCAGTTGCTCCGACAGTGCCCACAAGCGAGCGCTTGCGGCCGTGTCCATGGCTTGAGGGAAGACGCGCGCGGGGCCGGGCGGCCCGCGCGTCTCGCCCAGGTTGGTGGGACCGTAATAGGCGCCCGGGACGGCCTCCGGCGCCATCGCCGCGTAAAGCATGGGCAGCGCGCCGTCCCTCGCCGATTGCGCCATCATGTCGAACGCTCCGGCCAGCAGGCGTTCCTTCAGGCCGGGCGCGCCGCTGCCCGGGCCGTTGCCGATGATCTCCGTCCTGGCCCAACCCGGATGCGCGGCATAGCTTCGCAGCGGCCACTGGTTCCGCTCCGCCCGGCGCTGCAACTCGATCGCGAAGGCCAGCATGGCGAGCTTGCTCTGGCGGTAGGTGCGCATCGGGTCATACGACTTCGCCGATTGCAGGTCATCCAGCGCCAGGACGCCCCGGCGGTGCGCCAGGCTGGCGACGTTGACCACCCGGCCGCCGCCCGAGGCGGAACAGAGCGCATCCTTCAGCAAGGCCGTCAGGGCGAAATGCCCCAGGTAGTTGACGCCGATCTGCTGTTCGAAGCCATCACGGGTCAACTGGCGTTTGGGCAATCCCATGACCCCGGCATTGTTGACCAGGATGTCGATCACGCCGCCCCGTGCCTTGGCAACCGCCTCCGCGAATTGGGCCACCGAGGCAAGGCTGGCGAGGTCGAGCGGTTCAAACCGAACCCTGGCGCCTGGGACAGCCCGCGTGACGCGCTCGACAGCTTGCGCGCCCTTCGCCGGGTTGCGACCGGCCAGGACGACCGTTGCGCCTTTTTGGGCCAAGCCAAAGGCTGTCTCATACCCCAGGCCACCCGTTGATCCCGTAACAATTGCGGTTACCTCATCAAGGCGCGGCGCGTTGTTCAGGCTCCAGCTTGCTTTCTCTGTCGGGGTGGGCATTTTCGGCCTTTGGGTTGTCAGCCTGAACGCCGGACCGCCGCGCGAGGTTGCCGTCGCTTGCAGCGGCGACAGAGCCAATGGCGGTGGGTCCGTGGCAGCCTCTGGCACAGGGCCAGCCACGGGGAAGCGGACGGGCAAGCGGGTGGCGAGTGACAGCAGGGACATTGTTCGCATGCCCGCGCCAAACAGGAACAAGGCTGATCGGCGCCGTGCTGTCGCGAAGGCTTTTCATCAAGCCCATGAGGCCAGGCGCATCGTGATTTCACTGCAAACCATACAGCATTCGGCACGCCGTCCACAGTCACCTGATAGTTAACAATAGGTTAACCTAATTCCTTCATAGCGGATTTGTGATACCGTAAAATCAACGAGTTACTATGGTGCACAAAGTTTCGGCAAGCCTCGGAATCCCTTGTTGCATGCGCTTTTGGGCAGGCTATGGAAGAGATGTCCACGGACTTATCCACAGCTTCGGGGGATAACGCCAGATCGCATGGGGCCAGAGTGCTTGCTGATTAGCCACAAGCTGTCCGGACCGGCGACGCCGCGGCTGGCGGCAATGCCGGCCGCCTTCCCTTGCCCTGGAAAGCAACCTCGACCGGCATCTTGTTTTCACGCCAAGTTTTTGACATTGCCACATGATGTTGATTTCTGACACGCGCTTGTTCTTGCGCGCGCGACAGGTTCCAAGGCGGTGCGGCGCAGCCTGCCAGCGCGACCGCCATCATGAGCAAAACCGACTAGGAAACGGACTGCCTGTCGCCAGTGATCGCGAGCGCGTCCAGCGATCTGGTTTGAATCAACAATTATCGCGGTCAACGTCATCCTCCGGATGCCGCCTTGGCTGGCGTGCCCATCGCACGCGGCCCTGCCAGGGCGGGGAAGCCTGACGCGCCACGTTGCCTTCCGGGCCAAACCCACGCACTCTGCGCTGGCATGATGCCAGACCCCGCCCGGCTGACGCTCTACGGCAGCTTCACCTCCAGTTCGTCCTACAAGCCGATGCTGTACCTCGCGTTGTCGCGGATGCCGTTCAGCTTCCGCACCGTCAACCTGAAGAACGGCGTGCAGAAACTGCCCGGCTACCTGGCGGTCAACCGCTACGGCCAGGTGCCGGCGCTGCGCCATGAGGGCCTGACGGTCGTCCAGTCCAACGTCATCCTCGACTACCTCGCCCGCGCCACCGGCCACTTCGCCGG
>CAXTXZ010000019.1:15594-17735 GCA_964248015.1 uncultured Rhodopila sp.
ATCCATGCGCATAGCCGTCATAGGCGCCGGCGGCGTCGGCGGGGCCTTCGGAGCCGCCTTGGCGAAGGCCGGCGCCGATGTCGCCTTTGTCGCGCGCGGCGCGCACCTGAAAGCGATGCGTGACAACGGCCTGCGCATCGAGGGCGACCGAGGCGAAACCCATCTGCAACCGACGCACGCCACCGACGATCCGGCCAGCATCGGCCCGGTGGATTACGTCCTGTTCTGCGTCAAGCTCTGGGACGTGGAAAGCGCCGGTTCAGCGATCAAGCCCCTGGTCGGTCCGGGCACCGCCGTGATCACGCTGCAGAACGGCATCGATTCGCATGAGCGCCTGATCCCGATCCTGGGACAGCGCGCGGTGATGCCCGGCGTGGCGCAGATCAGCGCCACCATCGCCGCCCCCGGCGTGATCCGCCAGACCGGCGCCTTCATGCGGCTGGTCTTCGGCGAACTGGAGGGCGGCCGAAGCGCCCGCGCCGAGGCGTTTCTGTCGGTTTGCCGAGAAGCCGGGTTCGACGCCACCAACAGCGGGCAGATCCTGGCCGATCTTTGGATGAAGTTCATCCTGCTCGCCAGCAACGCGGCCATCACCGCCGCGACCCGCAAGCCCCTGGGCCTGCTGCGCGACGACCCCGATATCGCCCCGCTGTTCGCCAAGGCTTATGCCGAGGTCGCCGCCGTGGGCCGAGCGAAAGGGATCAGCCTGCCTTCGGACGCGGTGGAGAAGGTTGTCGGGTTCAACCGCGACAGCCCGCCAATGATGATGGCCTCGATGGCGCATGACCTGATCAGGGGCAACCGGATCGAACTGCCCTGGCTGTCCGGCAAGGTGGTTTCCCTGGGCAGGCAATTCGCTGTCCCCACTCCAGTGCACGAGATCCTTTACGCCATCCTGAAGCCGTACATTGACGGCACGCCCGCCTGACACCGCCGGCAACCCGGCGGCATGCCGCCCCTGAAGTTCGTCGCATCCCGCGGCGGGCGCAGGGGACAATGAACCATGGCGCACCGTAGCCCAGTCGGGATTGCGATGCGCCATGGTTCATTGTTTCCTAGGCAGATTCACGCCTCCGGACTTTTTGGCCCTCCGCGACCTGCTGTAGGATCTGGTCAAACGATCGGTATGCGCTTGATCGCGTGCCAGCGCATCATCTTCAGCTTTCCTTCCAGCATCAGCCGCCGCCGCAACAGCCAGCGCTCCGCTTCCGCCACCATGAAGGCTGCCGCCATCGGGCTTGGCTTGGTTTCGGCCAGATCATGCACCAGCACGCGCCACCCCACCATGGCGTGATCGAGATGGCGTTGCGTGCAATCCTCGGCGACGCGCACATCCAGCCCGATGCGTCCCAGCATCCGCGTCACCCCGACGCCGGGGATCAGCTTGGCGGGGTCGCGGCTCTCCAGCTTGGCCCAGCGCCGAACGGTTCGATCCGCGGCGGACAGCGGCGCCGGCGCCGTCAGTTCGGTCACGACCAAATGGCCGCCGGGTTTCAGCGCTTTCTCCAATCCGTCCAGAATTGGTTCCGGCGGCGCGCCATGCAGCGGCTCCAAGGCCAGGCAGTGATGGTGTCCCTTGGCGGCGAAGTCGGGTTTTTGCGGGTTCCAGAGCTTGATCATGGCCTTCCGGCCAAGGTTGTCGCGCTTCGCCAGCGCCTGGGCCGCGGCGATCAGCGACAGGTCGGCTTCCAGGCCGGTGACCCAAGTCCCGGTGTTGCGCACGACAAGGCTTGCCGGCCCGCCGCTGCCGATGCCGATCAGCAGCAGGCTGGATGCGCCTGACAGCGCGAGCGGGCGGATCAGGCGCAGGACCTCAAGCTCCCCACCGGGCACAATGAAACCGCGCCCCCAAAGCTCATCCGTCACGGCGAGCCTTTGCGCCGGCCACTCCGAAGGCGGGTTGGGTTTGCGCGGAGCCGGCGCCGGGGCATTGGCTCTCGGCGTGGATGCATCCAACGCCGCGCCAGCGACCACGGCAGGCGGTGTTCGTCCAAACAACTTCGCGAACGAAAACGACAACATGCACCGGTCTCCGACGGCCGATGCTATCGCGTGTTCCTTACCAATTGGTTTACGCCGAAGCCGTAAGCATCGGGGGGCGTGGACCTGCTAGACCTGGCCGCCGACCTGCTGCCCTTTAC
>CAXTXZ010000020.1:0-8721 GCA_964248015.1 uncultured Rhodopila sp.
CCACGCCCTGCGCCTGTGCCATCCGTTCCTCGCCGACACCTCCGTCCGCCTGATCGGTGTCGAGGCAGGCGGCCACGGCGTTGAAACCGGCGCCCACGCCGCCAGCCTGACCGGTGGCCGCCCCGGCGTGCTGCACGGCAACCGCACCTACCTGCTGCAGGACGACGACGGCCAGATCACCGAGGCGCACAGCATCAGCGCCGGCCTCGATTACCCTGGCATCGGCCCCGAGCATTCCTGGCTGCACGACATTGGCCGCGTCGAATACGTCTCCGCCACCGACCAGGAAGCCCTGGACGCGTTCCAGCTTTGCACCCGCACCGAGGGTATCATCCCGGCGCTGGAGCCCGCCCATGCCCTGGCTTACGTGACCAAGCTGGCGCCGGCCATGCCGCCCGACCAGATCATCCTGATGAACCTTTGCGGCCGTGGCGACAAGGACATCTTCGCGGTCGCCGAACATCTGGGGGTGAAGCTGTGACGCGGTTCCCGCCGCGTCGCGTCCAGGCAGCTTCCCCCCGCGCAAGGTCCGGCGCATGAGCCGCATCGCCGCCCGCTTCGCCGCCCTGAAGGCGCAGGGCCGAGGCGCGCTGATCCCCTTCCTGGAAGCCTGGGACCCGGACCAGGCAAGCTCGGTGGCGCTGCTGCGCGGGATGCCGCAGGCCGGCGCCGACCTGATCGAGATCGGCATGCCGTTCACCGACCCGATGGCGGACGGCCCGATCATCCAGGCCGCCGGCAAGCGCGGCTTGGCCGCCGGCGTGAAGGTCGCCGACGTGCTGGCCATGGTGCGCGGCTTCCGCCGCGAGGATGACGCCACGCCGGTGGTGCTGATGGGCTACCTGAACCCGATCCTGTCCTATGGCCCTGAACGTTTCTGCACGGACGCGGCGGCCTCCGGCGTGGACGGCCTGATCATCGTCGACCTGCCGACCGAGGAAGCCGACCTGCTGCTGCCGCACAGCAACGCCAGCGGCCTGGACTTCATCCGCCTTGTCGCGCCCACCACGGACGACGAGCGCCTGCCGCACGTGCTGAACGGCAGCTCCGGCTTCGTCTACTACGTCAGCATCACCGGCATCACCGGCACCAACAGCGCGACGAAGCAGCATCTTGAGCAGGCCATTCCCCGTATCCGCAAGGCCACGGACTTGCCGATCGCCATTGGCTTTGGCGTCCGCACGCCCGAGCAAGCCAGCGTGGCGTCATGCCTGGCCGACGCGGCGGTGGTGGCATCAGCGCTGATCGACACGCTTTCATCGCATCTGGACGCTGACGGCAGGGCAGGGCCGGACGCGGTGGACGCCGTACTGAACCAGGTACGAGGCTTAGCGGCGGCGGTGCGGGGCCAATGACAAGTGTCCCACGCCTGGCGCCAAGCCTTTACCGTCGCACAAGGTAAATGGTGGCCATCGCCGCGCCCGACGACCTGCCTGCCTGCCTGCCGTCAGCGCCGGCTGCTTGGTGCTTCCAGGCCCAACAAACCCGGACCATCCATCAGGCGCGGAGTTGGCGCGTCACGCCCCGCCGCTGACCTCGATCATGGTGCAGGTCACGAAGCTGGCCGCGTCGCTCACCAGGAAATCCACCACAGAGGCAATCTCCTCCGGTTCGCCAGCCCGGCCCAGCGCACTGCTCAAGGCCCGCTGCTTCGAGACCTCCGGCACCCGCGCGCCCATTGCGGTGTTGATCAGTCCCGGCGCCACCGCATTCACCCTGATGCCGTGCTTGCCAAGGCGGCGGCCCAGGCTTTTGGTCATGTTGACGACAGCGGCCTTGGACGCGCCATATTCCACAACGGTGCTGCCATTCAATCCGGCGATCGAAGCCGTGGTGACGATCGAGCCGCCCTGGCCCGCCGCGATCAGCCGCTTGGCCACCCATTGCGAGGCGAAGTACGGCGCCCTGACATTGGCCGCCATCGTGTCGTCGAACTGCTCCGCGGGCACGTCCAGCCAGTCGTTTTCCGGATGGAAGACGCCGGCGTTGTTGTACAGGACGCGTATCAGGCCATGATCCTTCTCGATCGCCGCGAGTGTCGCGGCCATCTTGGCAAGATCCGTCAGGTCGCACTGGTAATGCGGCCAGTTGCCTTTGCCCTCCGGCCCCATGTCGATGCCGATCGCCAGGAAGCCGGATTGCGCAAGCTTGCGGCATGTGGCTTGGCCGATCAGGCCGTTGCTCCCGGTGATGACGGCGACTTGCATGGTTTTCTCCCCTGTGGTGCCCGCCCGGAAACACTGGCACGTGGACGAGCCAGGCGGCAAGCCACCTGAACTCCTGAAGGCAACTGCCCGGCCCGCACGCGCCTTCACGGCGTCAGGCTCGCCGGCCGTTATGCGATGCCGGTCGGTTGCCAGGCCGCATCAGCCACATGGTCGCGGCCCGCATCCGCCCGGTGCGCCAGCATTGCCGCCCGCGTCATTGTCACCCTCTTGAAATGTCACTCTCCTTCTGCCTCAGTACGGGCACATCCGCTTGAAAGCCCCGCATGCGCCGCCTCATCATCTGCCTGCTCGCCGCTGCCGTCCCGCACACCGGCGCATCAGCCGCGGAACCGCCAAAACTCCACAACATCCTGCTCTTCGTGGCCGACGGCCTGCGCCCCGGCATGGTGACCGAGCAAACCGCGCCCACCATGGCCGCCCTATGGCGCCGCGGCGTGCGCTTCGCCAACACCCACTCGCTCTTCCCGACCTTCACCACCCCCAACGCCTCAGCCATGGCAACCGGCCACATGCTTGGCGACACCGGGGACTTCAGCAACACGATCTATGCCGGCTTCCCGGTTCCCGGCGCCGGCAACAGCCTGACGCCGTTCCTGGAAAGCGATCCCGTCCTTGGCGACGTAGACGAGCATTTTGCCGGAAACTACCTGAACGAGACCACCATCCTGCGCGCCGCCGCCGCCGCCAACATCTCCACCGCCTCAATCGGCAAGCTTGGCCCCAGCTTGATCTTCGACCATGCCGACCGAACCGCTAAGCAAACGGTCATCGTCGATGACCAGACAGGCAGTCCCGCAGGCGTTCCCTTGTCGTCCGAAATGCAGCAGGCCATGAAGGAATTCGGCCTGTCCGCCCAGGCACCCCCGCGCGGCGACAACGCCAAGGCCGGCGATGCCCAGGCGCCCGGAACAACCATCGCCAACATCACGCAGCAGAACTGGTTCGCCGATGTCGCCGCGTCCGCCGTGCTGCCGCTTTTCCGCGACCGGCGCAAACCGTTCGTCATGGTCTTCTGGTCGCGCGATCCGGACGGCACCCAGCACAATCAAGGCGACTCGCTCGGCCGCCTGATCCCCGGCATCAACGGCCTGACGTCCCTCGCGGCCATCAAGAACGCCGACGACGACCTGGCCAAGCTGCTGACTGGCCTGAAGGAGCTTGGCCTCGATGCCAGCACCGACGTGATCCTGGCATCAGACCATGGCTTCTCCACGATTTCGAAAGAGAGCGCGACCAGCTACGCCGCCCGGCAGACTTACAAAGGCGTTCCGGCCGCCCTGCTGCCGCCCGGATTCGTCGCCATCGACCTGGCGCACGGCCTTCGCATGAACCTGTTCGATCCCGACGCCAAGGGCGACATCAGGAACACCGCCCTGCCGCCCGGCAGCTTCCCCACCCGCGCCAACGGCCTGATCGGCGACGACCCCGCGCACCCCGAGGTGGTGGTCGCGGCCAATGGCGGCTCCGACCTGATCTACCTGCCGAAAGCGGACAAGCTGCTGGCCGCGCTGATCGTGCGCATCCTGTCCGAGCAGGACTACGTCAGCGGCGTGTTCGTCGACTCCCGCCTGGGTTCGATCGTCGGCACGCTGCCGCTGTCAGCGGTCGCGCTGGAGGGCAGCGCCGTCACCCCCATGCCCGCCATCGCCGTCAACTTCCGCAGCTTTTCCCTTGGCTGCGCCGACTCGACGATCTGCGGCGTCGAGGTCGCGGACACCGTGCTGCAACAGGGGCAGGGCATGCATGGCAGCTTCAGCCGAGCGGACACGCGCAACATCATGGCCGCGGCGGGACCAGGGTTCCGGCCAGGGTACCTGGACCCCGCGCCTGTCAGCAACGCCGACATCGGCAAGACCATCGCCGCCCTGCTTGGCCTGAAGCTGCCGGACAAGGGAAAGCTCACCGGCCGCGTGCTGACCGAGGCGATGCTGAACGGCGCCACCGCCTGGTCGCATGCCGGCGAATTGCGCTCCCCGCCAGACGCTGATGGCCGCATGACGGTGCTGAAATTCCAGACCGTCGGCACGACGCGCTATTTCGACGTCGCAGGGTACCCCAGCCGAACATTAGGCCTGGAGTGACGGCAACAGGGGCGCAGCAACGATCCACATGATCAAGCCGCATGGTGGAAACGTGCGTTGCGGTCCTGCGTGACATCCGGTCACCGCGCCAGCATGACAAGTTGCTGTCCCGACATGCGTGTCGCAACGTTACGCATAAGCCACCCAAGGGAACCGCCGTCCGCATCAGGAGTCTTACCCGCAACCAATCCTGCCCGGAGGCTCCGTTGCCTGTTTTCGATCCCCAGCCCCTGCTGACGCCCATCAAGGCCGGCGGCCTTGCGCCGCGCAACCGCGTCGTCATGGCCCCGCTGACCCGCAGCCGCTCAACCCCGCAAGGCGTTCCGCCAGACTTCGCCGCCGAGTATTACGCCCAGCGCGCCTCCGCCGGCCTGATCGTGTCGGAGGCCACCAACATCTCCGCCCAGGCGCGCGGCTACGAGTACACGCCGGGCATCTGGACCGACGCCCAGGTTGCCTCCTGGCGCAACGTCACCGACGCGGTGCACGGGGCAGGGGGGGTCATGGTCCTGCAACTCTGGCACACCGGCCGCCTGTCGCATCCCGTGTTGCAGGTTGATGGCGCCCTGCCGGTGTCCGCCTCCGCCATCCGGCCCGAGGGCCAGGCGTTCACCGCCCAGGGGATGCTGGACTACCTCGTGCCGCGCCCGCTCGACGCCGACGAAATCCCGGCCGTGGCGCGGGACTACCGCCACGCCGCGATGAACGCCAAGCAGGCCGGCTTCGATGGCGTGGAGATCCACGCCGCCAACAACTACCTGCTGGAGCAGTTCATCCGGGACAGCACCAACATTCGCACCGATGCGTATGGCGGCTCCATCGCCAATCGCCTGCGCTTCCCGCTGGCGGTGGCCGAGGCGGTGACCTCGATTTGGGAACCCGGCCGCGTCGGCATCCGCTTGTCCCCGGTCACCACCATGCCAAGCAACGCGCCCTTGGACAGCAGTGTCATGGAGACGTACGGCACGTTCATCTCGGCGCTGAGCGAACTTGGCCTCGGCTACCTGCACATGATTGAAGGCACCACGCAAGGCTCGCGCGACTATCCCAGGCACATCGACCTGAACGCGCTCCGCAAGCGGTTCCGCGGCCCCTATATCGCCAACAACGGCTTCTCCCCTGAACGCGCATCCGAGGCTGTGCGATCCGGCCGCGCCGACCTGGTCAGCTTTGGCCGCCCGTATCTGTCCAATCCGGACCTTGTGGAGCGCTTGCGCCAGGGCATCGCGCTCGCTCCCGAGGCTCCCAAGGAAACCTGGTACGGCGGCGGGCGGGAAGGCTACGCCGACTGGCCCAGGGCAGATCAGCGTTGAGGCTCCGTCAAGGCCGCCCATGTCCAGGCCACTGAAGACAGGAGATCCTGTGCTGGTGGTCGAAGAATCTGGTTTTGGCTGATGGATAGGCCGGGCTTTCCTCACGCGGATAGGCCAAGGGCAACAGACGAAGAAACGGCAAGCCAACTGATACGTGAGAACGGCCTGATGCAACCCCATCGCCATGATGCGCGGGACGCGGCTGCCTTCATCGGCGCGGGAGCGGGCAGGATAAGGAATAGGCCGAGCGTAAACTTATCCGACATCGTTGCGGCAACTAAGGCAGACATAAGGATGCGGATGACATACCGTAGTATAACTTGTCCACACGAATGAACATTCGGCGTTCAGGGACACCTATCAAAGTTTGATTGGCATACAATAGCCAGTAAAATGAATCTGTAAAACTTCTTGAATACATATGCGAGTAAACTTAGTACTAATGTCTGATAATCTATGCTTATTTACTTTCATTCAATCTATATGTAGCGAAAGGCAAGGCCCGCACATACAGTAATACTTATCTTAAGTTGGTACACTCGTTGCACTCATTGTCGGCACTGAGGCGCCTCACAAGAAGGAGTTGGTTATGCCGAAATCTTCCCGACACTCTTTCTTGTGCCGCCTTGGTAACCAACCAGCAACGGAAAGCCATGCCATGACGTCGATCAAGACCACCACGCTCGCCGGCCTCTTCGCGCTCGCCACGCTCGCCGCCACGAACGCCGGCGCTGCGCCGATAGTGACAAATGGCGGCTTCACCAACGGAATGAGTGGCTGGACCGTCGCCGGCAGTGGCGTGACACCGGGCCAAGGCGTCACCTCGATTGCCCTGGGCGGAAACAACTCCACTGGCTATGGCGACAATGTTCCGTTCTATGTGGACGGCATGGGCCAGGAGAGCACGAACGCCGCCTACTTTGTTGATGACCAGGCATGCGAGGCAATTTCACAAGTCATCACGCTGGCGGCTGATACGACATACACATTGAGTTATGCGTTGTTCGCCACGGTGTCAGGCGCGAACAACCCCTATGCCTTCACCATTGAAGACACTGTGACCGGTCTTCTCGATTCCTTCAACTCACAAACCGTTACCCAGGTCCCTGTCGGCACATGGACTTCGGAAGCCAACACGTTCACCACGGGCGCGGACACTTCCTACACGCTTGAGTTCGACTACAGCTCGGGAAAGACGCCCGCGAAGGATGTGCTTCTCACGGATGTTGCCGTTCCTGAGCCAGTTTCCATCGCGCTGCTCGGGGTCGGCATGATCGGAACGGGCGTTGCCGCCCGCCGCCGCCGGTCAACGGCAGCCTGATAACGTCGCGATGCCACACCGCTCCAGCCGTCATGGTTGGAGCGGACGCCTTGCCCGATCCTTCCGACAATGCGAGTTGCCATGTATCGCTGCTACCTTCTCTGCGACAACCGCATCGGCCTGCGCGACGACACCGACAGCGAAACCTACGCTGAGGCTGTCGCCCGGTGCGTCACCCTGTTGTCCATGCAACCAGCCAGCGACAACTTCCATGGCTTTGAAATCTGGCATGGGACGTCCCTGGTTTACACCGACGCGACAAACCTTGCCTGATCGTCCGGATCATAAGCCGCCCGTCGCCCCAGCCTCACCCATGGCAAACCACTCGGCCCAGACGTGTCATTACTTTCCTGTTGTCGCCTGAACCACCGCCGCCGCCAGGTCATCCCGCCCATCCAGCCGCAATCCATCAATCACGCCGCCCTGGTCCGCCGCCGGCCGGTTCTGGCTCATCTTGATTTTGCCCTCCAGCCGGACAATCGGCAAGGCGATCCCGATGATCCCACGCAGCATCCCCTGGATGAAGTCGTCCGGAGCATCCGACACCCCCCAAGGTTGCGCCCGCGGCGTTTCATGCAGGTCCGTCAGCTTGGTGACCACATCCAGCAGGCGAACCGGATCATCAAACGTCTCCAGCGTGCCATGGGCATGGATCGCGACGTAGTTCCACGTCGGCACAACCTTCCCATGTTCCTTCTTCGCCGCGTAATACGACGGCGTGATGTAACCATCCGGCCCCTGGAATATCACCAGCGTCCGCACAGCCGGATCGGCAAGGCGCCCATGCGGGTTAGCCTTCGCCAGATGCCCGATCAACGTTCCATAAGGGGCCGGCGACGGGTCCAGCATCAAAGGCGCATGTGACGCGAACAGCCCATCCCCTGTCATCGACACCAAGGTCGCTGGCCCAGCCGACCGGATTGCCTGTTGCAGGACGTCGATGCGGTCTTCCCTGAAGTGCGCGGGAATATACATGGGTGGCACTCTCTTCCGGCTTGGCCTTATGGGCTTGAACCAACGCCCTCCGCTGTTCTTATCTGGGAAACAGCATCACGGCGGTGGCTAACGCCTAGTCAACACCTAAATCGGACAGACGATAAGGATCACTCCGCGCAAACCTGATCAGTCCAATCTACAGCGCGCCCCCACGCCGCCCCGCCATCGCACCCAGCCTTAACCGCAACGCGTTCAGCTTGATGAACCCTTGCGCATCCACCTGGTCGTAAGCCCCCTGGTCATCCTCGAACGTGACCACCTTCATGGAATACAGGCTGTTCGGGCTTTCCCGCCCGATGCACGTCACGTTTCCCTTGTAAAGCTTCAGCCGAACCCTTCCGGTCACGCTATGCTGGCTGGTATCGATCAGCGCTTGCAGCATCCGCCGTTCCGGGCTGAACCAGAACCCGTTGTAGATCAGCTCCGCATACCGAGGCATCAGGCTGTCCTTCAGATGCGCCGCCTCCCGATCCAGCGTGATGCTCTCGATCCCCCGATGCGCCGCCAGCAGGATCGTGCCCCCCGGCGTCTCATACACCCCCCGGGACTTCATCCCGACGAACCGGTTCTCCACCAGGTCAAGCCGCCCGATCCCGTTCGCCTTGCCGAGTTCGTTCAGCCGCGTCAGCACCGCCGCCGGCGACAGCGTCACCCCATCGATCGCCACCGGATCGCCGCCGACGAAGTCCATCGTGATCACCGTCGCCTGGTCCGGCGCGTCCTCCGGGCGGATGGTGCGCTGGTAAACGGCCTCATCCGCTTCCTCCGCAGGGTCTTCCAGG